>JAAFJQ010000015.1 GCA_013298185.1 Deinococcales bacterium | reverse complement strand
AATTTGAATTGGCGGCTGGCATCCGCGATCGGGTACAAGCCGTCGAAAAACTCTTTGGTTCGGATCAGCAAGTGGCGCTGAACACGGGTCTCGAGGACATGGACTTTTTGGGCGTGGCGCAAGCTGGCGAATTTGCCATGGTACAGCATTTTCAGATGCGTTCTGGTCGGGTAATTGGGCGCGATAAACGCTTCTTGACTGGCGCAGAAGAAAGCACCTTGGAAGAAATCCTCAAAGCCTTTATGCAGGATTACTACGGTGTTGCCATGCAAATTCCGCCACTGGTGCTTGTGCCAGTCGAATTTGAGGACGCCGATGTCTGGCAAGAATTTATGTCATCTCGGGCGCACCGAAAAGTCGAATTGCGCCACCCGCAACGCGGCGAAAAAGTGGATTTGCTCGAGATGGCAACCCGCAACGCTCAGACTGGTTTGGAATCTGAATTAGCGCTGCTTGAGAAACGTGGCGAGAACCCCGGACTCGAGGCGCTGAAAGAAGTTTTGGCGCTGCCAGAACGCCCGTGGCGCATTGAAGGCTATGACAACAGCAATTTATTCGGCACACACATTGTTTCGGGCATGGTCGTGTTTGAAGGCGGACGCGCCCGCAAAGGTGAGCATCGGCGCTTTAAGGTCAAAGGCTTAGACCACCCCGATGATTACACCAGTATGCACCAAACCGTGCTGCGGCGCTTCACCG
Source organism: Deinococcales bacterium (assembly GCA_013298185.1). Classification (GTDB taxonomy): domain Bacteria; phylum Deinococcota; class Deinococci; order Deinococcales; family JAAFIG01; genus JAAFIG01. The sequence goes on along the minus strand of JAAFJQ010000015.1, from coordinate 31,421 downwards.
GCAGTTTATCCGAGAAATTACCAATGCCAGATTTGCTGATGATTGATGGTGGGCGCGGACAAGTGAATGCAGCACTCGATGCGTTGCGCGAAGCTGGTGTGCAAGTGCCTGTGGTGGGCTTAGCCAAACGCGAAGAAACCCTGATTCTGCCCAGCATTTATGGCGCTCAGTGGTGGTTGGGCAGCGGCACAGAAGTTGGCAAGAACCGCGAAGTGCGCTTGCTCGAGACGCATCCAGCCCTGCGGATGATGATTGCGGTGCGCGACGAAGTGCATCATTATGCAATTACCTACCACCGAAAATTGCGAGCCGAAGCAATGCTGAAATCGGTTTTTGATGATGTCCCGGGCATCGGCGAGAAACGCAAAGAAGCCTTGCTCGAGCATTTCACCAGTCTAGAAGAAATCCGCGCCGCGAGTTTGGAGCAAATTGCGGGTGTACCGGGCATCGGTGGCAATTTCGCCAAAGTGATCAAAGCTCATTTTTCGGTTTGAACTGCACCACGCTACGTCCAGACAGTTGAAATGGAGTCTCGAGGTAACGTTTTTCGCGCACAATCCGTTCCATCGTGCGCCACGCCTCGCGGTAATGTTTGCGCGGTTCAAAGTCAATCGCTAACCAGCAAACCAATTGCGCTCCTAGCCGAGAAGCCTCGAAAATAATTGGATGAAAGTGCTTTTGGATTAAATACAATGCGCCGCGCTGCGCCTCGAGTTGAAAATTAGGATTATCTGGGGTCGAGCCTCCCTCGAGATGCACCACCCGTTCTGGGCGGAGTTCCATTTTGTAACCAGCTTTTCTGGCTCGCCAGCACCAATCAAATTCTTCGTTGTAGAAGAAAAAATTCTCGTCAAAACCACCGATTTTTTCTAAGACATCACGCCGAGTCATCAGGCAAGCGCCAGACAGAATTGGTGCATTGACAGCTTGGTTCATCGGAGTCCAATGCGGTGGGTACAAAATACCAAAGACCAGTTGCCTTGTGCCATCACCGTTTAATAAATACGGTTGAATCCCGCCGATGCTTGGGTTTTGGTCAAGCCGCAACACCATTGCCTCGAGGGCTTCGGCGGTTAAAAACACATCGGAATTGAGCGTGACCAGAAATTTGCCTTTAGCCAGTTCAAAACCTCGGTTGGTGGCATGCGCCCAACCAAAATTCGGCACACGCACCAAGTGCGCCCAAGTGAAATGGTCACGCACCAATTCAAAACTACCATCGGTTGAACCACCATCCACCACAATCACTTCGGCTTTGGAGGCGATTTCACCAAGAATGCTCATGCACTTCTCGAGAACCCGAATTCCGTTGTAGGACGGAATAATAATACTCAATTGCTCGAGCGGCGCTTGCTGCGTGGCTTTGCTTAAGGGGAGTTTGTCAAGGACAACGTTCATAAAGTAGCCCGAGTATCGGGCTTCTTGAACTTAAAATCAACTCATACAACCCTAGAACAGTGCCAAGTCCTTAAATTCAGAAGCGGCTGTCTCGAGAACAATGATTTTCATGCGTTGACTGACCAAATGAACATCTCTGCCGACTTTTATGGCTTGGAACTTTTCGGGGTGACTGATGCCGTGCATAAAAGCCCAAGCTGCTTTGCTGTTGGCAAGGGTGACACTGGTTTGGTACGCACCTTCGGTACGTTCGGATTCATCAAATTGCTTGGCATACTCGAGTGCTAATGCCACTGGATCAAGTGACATTGAAGCCCGTTCGGTTTTCACCCCGGGAAAGAACTGAAATTGCCCTCGGCGGCGTTGCGTGATGGCTCGAGCTGCTTCAATGCCTTCTAAACGCGGGTGTTGGGTGGCAACAATTCGTCCTTTTTCGAGGAAAATAATCGAATCATCCAAGGCAATCGCACCATCTGTGCCGTTGCTGGCAAGCATTTGCAGCAAACCAACCGCTCCTTCGATGTCCTCTAAACGACCCACAAAGCCCGAGCCTTGTTTTAAGTTGCTTTGAATGCTTTTTAAGTCGTGTTCAATGCTTAAAATTCGTTCTTGAGTTTGCATTTCTTGGCTGATGTCGCGCAGGGTTGCGACTGAACCAATCACTTGTTTTTGACTGTCCAAACGAGGGTAACGATGAATCTCGAGCCAAACCCAGTGCTGGTTGGCATGTTTTAATTGTAGCGAATGCACTGCGTTTTCGCCTGCTTGAATGGCTTGGTTGGATTGCTCGAGCAGATGATGATCGGTTGCATCCACAAAATCGGTCAGGTTACGTAAATAAATATCTTGTAAACCATAACCAAGGAGTTGGGTGAGCGCAGGGTTGATAAACCCAATACGGTTTTGCAAATCGGTGACCAAAAGCGCCGTGGGGATGCTTTGGGCAATGCCACTGGCAAAGTCTTTATCACGGCTTTGGCGTTGTACCAAACGCAACTGACGCAGTTCTTGGGTTGTCTCGAGCAGGGTTTGCAGGTGGCTACCTGCCAATTGCAAACCTTGATGCGTCGTCTCGAGGTTTGGCTGAGCTGCATTCAGTAACCAAACCGCTGTGTTGCTGCTACCAATTCGCATTCCTACCGCACTCTCGAGGTATTTGTTGATCCATGTCGCAAAGGTTGGCAGCATGTGCGAACGAATCAGGCTCATGCGTTCAGGCAGCAACCACGTTTCGGCATGAGGAATAATCTGCCCAACCCGCAAGTCGAGTCCATACGCTGCTAAAACCCGAAAGCGGTTATCCTCGAGCGAACCTAAAAGTGCTGCGGGCGCAGCCACGGTTTGACACATCAGGTGCAAGGCTGATTCAAGTATCCCAACAGCATTGATTTCTGTGGAACTTGATTCTAAGTGAGGGGCAGTCATAACACTCCTGTCAATTCGTGGTGGTGTCATCAAGCTCTTCATCGTTGACTTGGCTCATAGCCCTATACCAACAACGATTCGATCACGTTTGTATCCACAGCCTGTAAACCAATTCGTTGCAAAATTGAATCTGAAAGTTCATGCAGTGCCGAAACCCAGATTTGCTGATTGGCTTGGGTGGAGAGCGCCACAGGCGTAGCACTGATCGAGGCTTTGAAAACCGCGTCATTGCGAACCAGCATCGGCTCGAGCAGGGTTTGCGGGTTAATCACACCTTTAGAAGTGGTTTGCAAAATGTTCAGAGGCACAAGGCGCTCAGCAAATGCCATGTTGATCACCACACCGCTGAGTTCTGCGACTTTGCCAAGTTTCTCGAGGCTGCTCATGGTTTTTTTGAGTTGCCCTAAGGCGCGTAAGCTCAGAGGCTCAGGTTGGCTGACGGCAATCGCATGGGTGGCTGCCGTCAGAATCGGCGTGGTTACACCTTGTACACCTGCTGGGGTGTCCACAATCACCACATCAGCGATTTTGCCAATAGGGGAGAGGACTTTTTGCCACAGTTCTGGGCTAGAGAGTTGTCCACTCCGAGTAATCACTTCTTCGGGCAGCAGTACGCCAGCCGTGATCAAACGCAAGTTCTCAAAGCGTGTATTTTTGATGGCTTGACGAAAAGGGATTCTGCCCATCAGCACATCGTAAATACCGGCTGGTGCATCATCAGAAGAGATCAGTGAGTTGCTGATACCGCCTTGAGGGTCGGTGTCAATCAGAATCACCGATAAGCCCTGTTGGGCGTACATCACAGCTAAGTTCAGCGAGATGGTGGTTTTGCCAACCCCACCTTTGGGACTGACCACTGCTAGAATACGTTGGGCTTTTTCTTTTGACTTACCTTGTTTCTGAGTGTTTTTTTGTGGAGCTGGATTGACTTTGGCTTGTTGAGGCTGAGGAGCAGGTTCTCGAGTCTCGGCAACAGCTTGTGGTGCTTCTGGTTCGACAATAGCTTCAGGTTCTCGAGTCTCGGCAACAATTTCGACTTCTCGAGCTTCAACAACTTCTGAAGTTCCTGCAACAATTTCAACTTCTCGAGTTTCGGATTCTTGAGTCTCCACAATTTCAACTTCTGTGGCTTCTGCGATTATTTCAACTTCTCGAGTTTCTGCAACAATTTCGACTTCTGGAGTCTCAATAGCTCGTGGTTCTTGAGTTTCCGGTTCTTGAATTTCAACAACTTCTGGAGCTTCTGCAATAACTTCTGGTTCTCGAGTTTGGGCAATAGCTTCTGGTTCTTGAGTTTCAACAACTTCTGGAGCTTCTGCGATTATTTCAACTTCTCGAGCTTCAACGACTTCAGATCTTTGATCTTCAATGACTTCAATTTCTCGAGTTTCAACGACTTCGGCTTTGCCAGCGGTTTCTGTTGCTTGGGCTTGAGCTTCTAAGACCTCTGGTGGCAGTTGTAAGACCTCTTCCAAACTCTGGCTAGGGGATAAGGCTTTCTTGGATTCCTCGAGAGCTTGGTTTTCACCAGCTTGGCTTGGTTCAACCAAACGCCGACGCGGTACGGCTGGAAAAGTCAGGTCGTCTAAAATTTGGCTAAGACTGCCAATCGGTTCTATGCCCAAGGTATCTTTGGCATTTAAGCGGTAGGCGGTATAAGCCCGTAAATCTGGTTGGGTCAGCAGCGCTTCGATGGCTTCTGCGCCGCGCACATCTCCGATTTTGGCGGCAATCAGTTGATCGCCCCTGATCCAGATGCCACCAATAATTCCGGTGTCGTGTCTAAATTCAATTTGCATCACTTGGGCGTCGAGCAGCAAATCCGAAAGGAGTGCTGTTATGTTGCTGGCATCAACTGCGCCGGACTGAGGTTTACTGTCCACAAATCCTCCCTTTTAGTGCGCCATTGGAATGGCGATTCCAATGACATCGCTGGGTTGTCCAACGCGGTGTACTGGGTGTAAGTGCAGGCGCACCGATTGTGTGCCTAGTTGAATGGTTGATTCATGTTCTTCGCCCAAAAGCGCAAAGCAAACCGCTTCGAGCAGTGCGTTACATGGTTGAAAGACTTTGAAAATCAGTTGTCCGATTAGGGCTTCTGGGTTTTCAAATATGGGTATGGATGCACCCGTACAAGCCGTGATTTGCCCTTCGATATTGACGCTAAACACAGCGGCTGGCATAACAGGGATGCTCGAGTTGACTGGTTCTGGGATTTTCGGAGCTTCGAGGTACTGACTGAAAACCCCAATCACCACGCCGCGTTGATTGAAAATGGGTGAGTACGTGACATAAAATTGGATTTCTTGGCGGTTGTAATGACGGCGTTTGGCGAGGACTGGTGCAAGTTTTTGACCACCATACAATTGCTCGAGTAAGTCTGGGGACAGTTCAACTTGTTTGGAGGGTAGCAATTCCGAAGTATTCGCACCGAGCAGTTCTTCGCTGGTGTAACCAAAGGCTTGTAGCACAGCTTGGTTGGCGTACATAATCATACCATCCAAGGTTTCGGCGATGGCGGCACAGCCGCTACCATCGAGTAATTTCCTTGGGTCAAATGGGCTGCCAAAAGGCTGTTCGACTGGTGCTGCACTGACTTCTGGAGCTGGCTGAACCACTGGCTCGAGAACTGGTTGAATAACAGGCTCGAGAATTGGTTGAATAACAGGCTCGAGAACTGGTTGCATCTCAACTTTGCTCTCGAGTTGCTGACGCAAATCCAACTCGCTGATTAAACTCTCGGCAATATCCTCGAGCATGGCTACGGTGTGCGTGTCCAGTTCGCGGATTTGTTCGTCCAACACAATCAACGCGCCCAGAATCTGTCCATCCGCGCCGCGCAGTGGAATGCTGGCTTGAAAGGCAAAAAAGTGCTTTTGCCAACCGCTTTTGCTCGAGAACATGCGGTTCAAAGTCTCGAGCATGTTCGGATGATTGGTCTGCCAAAATTTCTCGGGTAAGAACGTGCTGATCGTATCTGGTAACAGGTGTTTATTCTGACGAATCTCCAAGCCAAAACCCGCTTTGAAATGCACATGGGTTTGATCCACCATGCAAACCAAAGCAAACGGGGTTGCTGCCGCTCGAGCCGCCACCCGCGCAGTGCGGGCATGAGCTGCCGCCACCACAGGAAGGTATTGACTGACCGCCTCGAGTCGGATTTGGTCAGAGAGCAATTGGTTTGGGGTTAAAGTCTCGGTCATGAGTGTTGCCTTTTAAGGGTCATGCCATCACAAAGTAGCCCATGTACCCGCCACTGGCTTCGCGGGTGTCCATGCGGTGAACTGCTTTGGGTTTACGGAATTTCGAGACTGCACGAATCATGTCTGGGTAATCGGATTCTTCGACGTTAATCACCCAAGCTGGGAAATTCTGGCTCGACTCGAGCAAGTTGGCTACGGCACTAAAATACGCTTCGCGGCTGGTGAAACGATCACCGAATGTGCCTTTCAAGGTCGAGCGAAGTTCTGGCATCCAGTTCTTGCTTGGACCTCTTGTCCAGATTTCGCGTCCAAGAGCGCCGCGAGGACGAGCGCCTGTGGCGTACTCGGTGCTTAGACCCGTTGCAACTGGGAATTGAAGGTATAAGGATTGCGCTTGGTGTTGTTGCACAAAATCCACAGCATTCATGCGGTACGCCACGCCGTTGCCAGCACTGGTGACACGCTTATTGAGTTCTTCGACTTCGCGTTCAAACACTCGAGCAAGCGGCATTCTGATGCTCGAGAAACGGCTGGATTCCATGACTTGCGAGTAGCGAATGGTGTTGTAACCAGCCCGGATTGCCATGCCACGCTGACGTGGGGTTAGGCGTTCGATGCGGGTACGCAGTTGGTCAAAGAACACAGCATCATCGTGCGGCACGAGTTTCGCCAGTTCTGGATTCTCGAGCGTGCGGTTTTGATTGCCCAAGCCCTCGAGCAGACCAGCCACGGTGTCCTTATCGAGCAGCACACCGTCATTTTCGATCATGCCAACGGTGTCCATATACGAAAAATGCAGGATGTCATTGACGTGAACGGTTTTGCCCAAGGTTTTTAACCACCAAGGCATCCACATCGGGTTACGACCACCAAAGGGAATGGCAACGCTTTCGGATTTGAGGATTTTACTGAGCAGCATGATCTCTGCGCCGACGTATTCTTTCACTAAAGACATCATGCACCTCCTGAAAGCGCATACTTCCCACTTGGTTTAAGGCTGTTGGTGGCTTGGAGTTCCAAGAAGAGCTGCGCCAATTCTGGATCAAATTCTGTGCCAGCCCCAAGGCGAACTTCGTCCAGAGCCGTCTCGAGCGGCATGACTTTGCGCCAAGGGCGGTCATTGGTCAGCGCATCCCAAGTGTCTGCCAAGCGAATAATCCGAGCGCCAAGCGGCAAATCTGGTCCAAAGAGCATATCGGGGTAGCCTTGACCATTCCAACGCTCGTGATGCCAACGCACCAAGAGTTGTTCACGGCGACCAAAACCACGACGCGCCACTTCGCGTTCACCGATTAAACTGTGTTGCCACATTTCTACGGTTTCTTGTGGTGTCAGCGGACGCGGCGCTCCATAAAAGGCATGGCGCTGAATCACTTCGCCGATGTCGTGCAGTAGGGCAGCGGTTTTGACAACGCGGATGTCTTCTTCTTCAAAATCCAGCGCTTCGCAAAGTGCAACACTGACTTCTGCCACACGACGCGCATGACCGGGGGCGTAGTGTTCAAATTTGTCGGTGTTTTCTACGCGCTCGCCAAAGTCTTTGACGTAGGCTTCGACAATTTCATCTATAAATCCATCTCTAAAAACTTCACTCATGGTTATACTCCTGTACTTACAACATCAAGGTGATTGGCTGCTCACAACATCAAGGTGATTGGCTGCTCACAACATCAAGGTGATTGGCGACTCGAGACGGGTCACCACTGCCTTAAGGAAAGCTGCGCCTGAACGTAAACCAACATTGCCAGTTAAGGTCAGCGTGCCACGCATCCGCCCTGACTTATCTGGGTCTGGGGTAATCCGCGTCAGCAACAAATGCGGGCTGGTGACTGGCAACGTCACTTCATCCAGTTCAAGGTCGGACAAATCAGCCACGGTCAAATCGGCTTGACCCTCGGCTCGAGATTCATTGACCTCGAGCAGTACCTTACGGAAGCTCTCATGAGCGCTGATGGTGTGAACATTGACCAGACCTTCGTCGTGGGCTTCGGCAAGAGCAATGCTGCTAATGCTTGGCATAAAACTCGAGCAGCGCTCAGCCGCGCGACCAAGGAAAACCACCAGAGGCACGCTCGGCATGGACAGCACTTCGATGAGCTTGGTTTGCGCCTCGAGCAAATCAGTGATGTCAAAGTAACGGCGCATGGTTGTGCCACTTGGCAGCGCAACATTGCTGATTTGCGTACTGACATGTGGGGCTGGCGTGGCGATGACTGGAGCTGGTGCAACCACTGGAACAGCCGCAACCACAGGCTCGAGAACAGGTGTTGGCTCTGGAATCACCACAGGCTCGAGCATCGGCTCAAGGGCAACCACTGGCTCGAGTGCCGAAACTGGCTCGAGGGCAGGTTGAGTTGGTGCGGCAGCCGTTTTGGGTTTGCGCGGTTCGATGGCATCCATCAAATCCAGCATTGGAATATCTGGAATATCATCAAGGTCATCGGACTTGACTTGAATTTCTGGTTTTTGAAAACCACTAGGCTTGGTCGGTTCAACTGTTTTAGGTTGTTCCTCGAGCAGCGCCTCAAAGTTCTCCACGGCGGTCAAACCAAGGTTCTCACCGCGCACCGCATCCACATTGGCGGCTTCTAAGCCCAAGCTGCGGTTCATGGTTTCTAAAGGCGAAGTGGTTCGCACCGACGACATGCCAAAACCGCTCTTCTCGGTAAAACCAAGAAAATCACCACTGACAGGCGGTAAGGTCGGCGCTTCAAAACTCGGCAATGGATTGCTGACAAGCCTCGCTTCGCCCTCGAGCCAATTGAGGAATTGCCCATTTTCATCTATTGCGACTTCGGATTCAAAATGATCTGGGTCAAGAAAATCAGATAAATCTGACTCGATTCCATCCAGAAACACTGTATCCCACGTTTCTTCATTGCTAAATGCCATGCTCACTTTTCGCCCCCTTTTCGATTGGGATTTCGATTCATGAGGCATAACTTACCCACTTTAAGCAACATCACAACAGCCTCGAGTGGGTATACCCAAATGGGTACACCACCCACCCCCAATTGGGTAAGACCACCATCCCCAATTGGGGCTACCTCGAGAACCAAGGTTTTCTGCAAGATAGTCCCAACCGGGCAAACCGGCAAGCAAACCTATCAGGAGGTCTTTATGGCAGTAGAAAAAAGCATGGGCAGCTCGAGTCTCGGTGAAGTGGTAGACCGTATCCTCGACAAAGGAATCGTCGTGGACGCATTTGTGCGCGTATCATTGGTGGGCATTGAACTCTTATCAATCGAAGCCCGCGTGGTTGCCGCCAGCGTTGAAACGTACTTAAAGTACGCCGAAGCCATTGGCTTAACCAGCACCATCGCCGCACCAGCAGCCTAAGTTGATTGGGACGGGGGTTTCTCCGTCCCAACATTTTTATAAATCAAGAATTCTTTTTTTCTTTTTAGGAGGACTCCATGAGCAAACTCGATCAAATGGCTGGAAGCAAACTGCGTGATGCCTTGGATGCCAGCGCCCAACAACGACTCTCAGCCACCAAACGCCTCAAAGTCGAAAGTCTCGAAAACCAACTCGAGCGCCAAGAAAAAGCAATAGACCGCCGCGAAGAAGTGGTGGAACGCAGTGTGAAGGTCAAACGCGAAGCAGCCAAAGTCAAAGATTGGCTCGAGCAGACTTCCGAGCGGCGTGTGATTCAAGCGCAACTCGGTGCGGAATCTCGAGCCACTTCTCGAGCTGCTTTGCACCTTGAAGTTAGTCAGCGCCTCGAGCAGCACGCAACGGATCGTGTGGTTGGTGGGGCTGAACGGGCGGTGCAGCGCCGTGTGCAACGTCAACGCACCACCGAAACCACGCAGCATTTATTGGCGGATGCCTCGAGCCAACGCCAAGCAGTGCAGCAAGACTTGCAAGGTTTTCGTCAGCAATTGCGCCGCGCCAGTAGCGGTGCTTCTCGAGTTGAAATTCCAGTCTCGAGTCCAGCTCGAGTGAGTAGAAAACCTGTGGCTGTTGCAAAAGCAGTTCTCGAGCCTATAAAACCAGATGTGGTTGGGGCGATGCAAAGCCCAGACCCAATGACCTCAATTGCGCGTCGGCGTGAACACATGATTATCAAGATGATTGCTGCCAATCCTGGAATCACAGGTCAGCACCTCGAGAAACACTTGTACATGGATCGGTCAGAACTGCAAGCGATGTTGAAGCGCTTGGTCACAACTCAAATTTTAAAGCACAATGATGGTTCTTTTTGGTTGTTACCACGGGCTGAGTCATGAGTGAATTGGTCACCCGTCCACGCGAGGATTTTGTTGCCACGCCGCAGGTGAATGAAATCACTGAGCGAGCCATGGGTTATTTGGACGCTGGCTTGGGTGTGAACTTTGAAGGCGCGAGCGGCACAGGCAAAACCACTTTGGCATTGCACCTTGCCACGCAACGGGGTCGCCCGATGGTTTTGATTACAGGCGATTCCGAATTTGGCTCGAGCAACTTGCTTGGTAGCAACAGTGGATTTCGGCGGCGCAAAGTCGTGGATAATTTTATCCATAGTGTGCTGAAAGTGGACGAGGAAAGCTCAACTTCTTGGGTGGATGAGCGCCTGACGATTGCCTGTAAAAACGGTTATACCCTGATTTACGATGAATTCACCCGCTCCAAAGCCGAAGCCAACAATGTGCTGCTGCCGGTTCTCGAGGAAGGACTGCTGATTTTTCCAAGCAGCGCAGGCAAGGGTGGGTACATGAAAGTTCACCCAGAATTTCGTGCCATCTTCACCAGCAACCCCGACGATTATGCGGGTGTTCACCTTGCTCAGGAAGCCTTACGAGACCGCCTTGTGACCATGCGCCTTGGTGGCTTTGACCTCGAGACTCAAAGTGGCATTGTGGCTGCCAGAAGCGGCTTAGATGCAGAAAGCGCAAAACTCATCACCGAACTGGTCAGCCTTGCACGTTCGGACAGCCATTTGTACCGTGTCAAACACAGCGTTCGCGCTGCGCTACAAATTGCTCGAGTTGCCGTGACCCGCAGTTTAGAGGTCAGTGCCAGCAGCCTCGAGTTCCAACGGGTTGTGCTTGATGTCCTGACAGGTAGCGTTTTGGATGACAGCAAACGCGACGAAGCCAATCGGCAAATCCTCGCCATTCTCAACCGACTCACAGGAGCAGCCCCAAGTTACGCCAGCACCGCCACACAGGAGGGATCACGATATGTCCGCCCCAAGAAAGACCGCACTTCCCCCAACAAGCCTTCGGCGCTCGGCAATACCAGCTTCTGAGAGTCGAACATTCCTACAAATTTATCAACTCACAGCCGAACGCAAACGCCTCGAGCGAAGCATTCACGAATGGAAAATGCGTTTAGAAGAAGCCCAAGGCAACTTGGATAAAATCAACACCCGCATTGAAGAATTACAAGAACAAGCTGAGCCACTCAGATTATCCACCCGTCCTAAGCGTTTGTTGAAAGGCACAAAAGGAACGATTGTTCTCGAGTATTAAGGAATCTTATGCCAGATGATAAAAAACCTGATGTCACAGCCAACCTTGGTGGTATTTTTGGTGGGCTTGGTAAGCTGCTCGAGTTGGCTCAGGAATTGCAAAGCCAAGCCAAGCAAGGCGGCTCGAGTGAACAAACCTTTAAGACCGAAAGTGGTTTAAGTGGGGTCTTTGGGGTCAATGTGCGTAGCATCAACGGCGAGGCTCGAGTTGAGCCTTTTGGCAATGTGGTGCGTTCCAAAGAAGGCACAAGTGTTGAATCGGTGCGTGAACCACTGACCGATGTTCTCGAGCAGGATGATGGTTACACGATTATTGTCGAGCTGCCCGGGGTGGATGCCAACAGCATTCAGGTGTTTCTCGAGGGGCAATCGTTGCGGATTGAAGCTGGGAGTGGCGCTCGGGTGTACAAAAAAGTCTTGATGCTTGAAAAACCTGTGCGGGCGGATGGAATAAAGCGTTCGTATCAGCATGGGATTCTCGAGTTGGTTGTGCTGACCTAAAGGATTTCTGATGCCTGTGATTGATTCTATCCTTGAGCTTCGGGTGGCTGAACTTGCTCCTCGGGATGCGGGTCGAGGTTTGGCTCGAGTTTCGCTTAAACTGATGGCGGAACTTGGGGTGCGAAGCGGTGGGCTGCTCGAACTGCACGGTTCTCGAGTTTCGGCGGTGCGGGTTCTTCCTGCCGCGACGGGTTCAGAGATGGATGCCAGTATTTTGTTGGATGCCTTGTCTCGAGCCAATGCGGGTGTGGCATTGGCAGAAATGGTGCGGGTCAAGGTCGTGCAACCCAGTCAAGCAGTAGGTGTGGTGCTAGAAGCACACGGCTCGAGTCCTGCGATTGCTGACCTGAGAACCTTGCTGCTTGATCGGGTGGTTTCGCTTGGTGATCGAATTCGTGTGGATTTGTACGGCGCTAAACCCGTTGAGTTCACGGTGCGTCAACTCGAGCCAAATGCGGCTTCGGTGATTGTGCCGAGTACCCGTTTGGCATTGGATGGGGCGTCTGAACGCAGCGCCAATGCTCCTGCGGCAACAGCTGTGAATTACGATGACATCGGTGGTTTGACCAAGGAAGTGGCTCGAGTTCGTGAACTTGTGGAGTTGCCTCTGCGTTACCCACAAGTCTTTGAGCAACTTGGTATCGAAGCACCCAAGGGCGTGTTGCTTTTTGGTCCCCCCGGCACGGGTAAAACCACGATTGCTCGAGCCGTGGCAAGGGAAACCAAAGCCAGTTTTTTTAGTGTCGCGGGTCCTGAGATTATTGGTAAATTCTATGGGGATTCAGAAAAACGCCTTCGTGAAGTCTTTGAAGAGGCGCGTAAAAAAGCGCCAAGTATTGTTTTCCTAGATGAAATTGATGCCATTGCCCCCAAGCGCTCCGAAGTTCAGGGTGAAGTCGAAAAACGGGTCGTAGCCCAGCTTCTATCGCTCATGGATGGTCTGGGTGGACGCGGTCAGGTTGTGGTGATTGGTGCAACCAATCGTCCTGATAGCCTCGACCCTGCCTTGCGCCGCCCGGGGCGTTTTGACCGTGAGGTGCTGATTGCCCCGCCAGACATTGCGGGTCGTCGTGAAATTCTCGAGGTTCACACAAGGGGAATGCCTTTGGCAGCCAATGTGGATTTGCAGCAACTCGCCAACATCACCCATGGTTTTGTTGGTGCGGATTTGGCAGCACTGTGCCGCGAAGCTGCCATGAACCGAGTGCGTTTGCAATTGCCGCTCTGGATTGCTGCGGGTGGTCAACCGAGTGCCTCTGAACTCTTGGCGCTCGAGGTGCGGCATGATGATTTCCAAAGTGCGCTGCGTGAAATCGCACCGAGTCTGATCCGAGAAGGCGCGAACGATATTTCCGAAGCCAGTTGGTCTGATATTGGCGGCTTGGCACAAATTAAAACAGCACTGCGAGAAGCAGTTGAATTGCCACTTTTGCACCCTGAGTTGTTCGCTGCCCTGAAACTCGAGCCACCTCGAGGGATTCTACTGACTGGTGCGCCCGGCACAGGCAAAACGCTAGTGGCTAAGGCAGTTGCCAAGGAAACTCAAGCCAATTTTATTTCGGTGCGTGGCGCTCAATTCTTAAGTAAATACTATGGTGAATCCGAAAAAGCTGTGCGTGAATTGTTTGCTAAGGCTCGAGCCACCGCGCCGTGCATTGTGTTTTTTGATGAAATAGATGCGCTGCTCTCCAGCCGCGACACAGGTCAGGACGCGGTTTCAGAGCGAATTGTCGGGCAGTTCTTAGCTGAAATGGACGGCACAAATGCTTTGGGCAGCGTGGTGATTATTGGGGCAACCAATCGCCCTCAAGCCCTTGACCCTGCGCTGTTGCGGGCTGGGCGGTTCGAGCAGGTGCTTGAATTTACCTTGCCAACCCAACAAGAACGCCTCGAGATTTTGCAGGTGCATTTGCGTGACCGTCCACACCAAATAGATTCACTCGAGGTCTGGGCGGATAAGACCCAAGGTTGGAGTGGCGCGAAGTTGGCGTTGCTGGTGCGCCGAGCGGCGTTATCGGCGCTCAGGGAAGCACTTTGCTTTAATAATGCCCTGTCAAATGTAGAAAATGTTACTAAAAATCAGCCTGATAATGTACGCTTGGATACTCTTTCAATGCACATTCTGCACAACAATACCCTAATGGGAGATATAGAATCAGAGCGGATTTGTTGGATTAAAGACCAACATTTTGATTTAGCGTGGCAAGAACTCAGTTAGCCACACAATCCACTGGGAGCATTATGTCCAATCATTGTCATATTTACGCCATTGTCAGCTCGGACGTTCAATTGCCCGAAGGCTTAACCGGTCTACAAGGTCGGCATTTGTATATTGTTCGGCACGGTCAGGTTGCCGCTTTGGTTTCAGATGGTGCGTTTGAACTTGGAAAAGATTCATCACTGATTCTTGGGCTGTACCAAAAGCAACTCGAGATTCTTGGTCAGGTCAAAGTCAAAGCACTATTACCAACTCGTTTTGGCAGTGGTTTATCAAGCCTAGGCGCAATTGAATTTTTATTGCAACGCCACGAAGCCCTGCTGCTCGAGCAGTTACAAACCGTTGCCCATAAAGTGCAGTTTCATTTGACGGCGCGTTGGGATTTAAATGGGGAAATTCAAACCGCCGCCAGTAACCAAGACGTGCAGAAATTTAAGTCTGACTTGCAAATCAGTGGAAAAATTCAACTCGAGGATCAAGCCCGTCTGGGTGAACTGATTTCAATGCACCTCGAGCATGAACGCCAGCGCCTGACCGATAAGGTTTTGTTGCAACTCGAGCCAATGCTTTCCGAGTATGGTTTTGTCGGACGCGACCAAGAAGATGTGGCGTTTAACATCGCACTGTTAGCTGAACAAGCCCTAGAAATGAATTTACGTGCTACACTAGAAAAAATTCAAATTGAACTCGGGGCGCGAATCGTTTTTGCCCTGTCCGCTCCGCAGGTTGCTACGGCTTTTCGTTTACTTGAAGTGATTGAACCTCGGGTGGCTGACCTCGAGAAAGCCCGTTTGATTCTGCGTTTACCATCGAATACACCCAATGCTCCTGCTCAGATTCAACGTGCTTTTAAGCAATTGGCGCTCGAGCGTCATCCAGACCGCAATCCACACCAGCCGTTTGCCGCCGAGGACATGCAGGAACTCAGTTGGGCGCGGGAACTCTTGGAGTTGGCTGGCAGCGGCGTAGGCGTTCGCGTCCAGAAAATGGTCAGTAATTAAGTGAGGAACACCATGGAGCAATCAGAATTGACCGCACCTTTTTATTTGTACGCCATCGCTCGAGACAGCGCTGATTTACCAAAACTCCTCGAGCATAGTCCTGTCGAGGGGGCTGGACAACCTTTTTTGCTCAGTGCCAACGGCTTGGTGGCGGTGCTGAGCGATAACAGCAAAGACCGCTATCCAATCAGCCGCAAGAACCTGATGGCGCATAAGAACGTGGTTGAGCAGATGATTCGCCTGACCCCAAGTTTGCCAGTGCGTTTTAACACCATTGCGCCGTCACTCGAGTTGGTGCGGGCGCGTTTGCTGACCGAAAAAGCCGATGAACTCAAAAACAAAATCAAATCCGTCGAAGGTCGAATTGAACTTTCCATCCGTGCAACGTGGTTAGACGAAGCCAAGCTGCTCGAGCGGATTTTAGAAGAGGACAGCAGCATCCGCGCCTTGCGTGATTCGCTGCAAAATGGCGCTGGACACCAAGAGCGCATCCGTCTTGGGCAAATGGTCGAAAATGCGATTTTGAAACGCCGTGATGCCCTAGGCGCAAAACTCGAGGCGTACTTAAAACCCTTGGTCGAGGATTTGGCTCGAGGTACGCTGCCCGAAGGTGTGGTAGCCAATTTATCGCTGCTGATTCCCGAGTCACAACTCGAGCAAGTCGAAGAAGCGATTTACACCTTTGATGCCGAAAATGACCTGACCGTGGTGCGAATCACCGGTCCACTTGCACCGTTTACCTTCTCGGAAATGACGATTCGCTGGTCAGACGATGAGGACGAATCATGAGCAAACGCGAAGGTCTCGAGGGGATCGAACTCTTGGGTCCGCTTGGGGCTTTTCTGGGTCCGATTTTGTTTATCGCCGAGAACATCGCTGACCAAGCCGAAGAAGCCTTACTGGACGAAAAACCAATTGTCCATGAACTGACCAGATTGGGTGCGGATTTGGACGCTGGACGCATCGAAGAAAATGATTTTTACGAACGCGAAGCTGAACTGCTCGAGCGGCTGGAATGGATCACCCAACAAAAGGAAGCTCGGTTAAGATGAGTTATTACTTGTACGCTTTTGTCGCACCAAACAGTCCAATTGCCTTGGACAATAAAGGCGTGGCACAAACAAACCTCGAGTTGCAAACGCACCAAGACCTCGCAGCGCTGATCGAAAAAATTCCTGAAGGCTTTCAAGCCGAACTCGAAGCCAATGCCCAAAACCCCGCATGGCTGGCAGAAAAAGCCTTGCGACACAATGAAATCATAGAAGCCTACCTTGGCGTGGGTGTGCTGCCATTGCGTTTTGGCACCATTCTTTCTACCCAAGAAGCCATAACCGCCCTGCTCGAGCAGAGCCAAGGGCTTGCCAAGCGCCTAGCAGCCGTGCGTGGTAAAGCCGAGTATGCCGTGCGCGTTTGGGCAGATAAAACTGTTTTAACCCCGCGCTTGATTGACTCAGACGAAAACTTGGATGATTTATCGGTGCAACTTGGCAGCACCTCAGGCGGTAAAGCCTACATGCTACAAAAACGCCTCCAAGATGGGGTGGAGCGACTGTTTAGTCAGCAGCTTCCAACCTATCGCAGCATTGCTTTTGGGCAACTCGCCGATTTGGTAGATCAACTGGTCGCCTTGCCACGCACCCCAAAAAACACCGAGCAACGATTTGGTTTACTCGAGGCTGCCGTCCTCCTCGAGCCTCGAGCTGCACTGCTTTTACCCGCTGAACTCGAGTCATGGGCAGAACGATACGGCTTTGTGGTCGAACTGAGCGGACCATTTGCACCCTACAATTTTGTAGAAGACCCAGATGAAAACGGAGGGCAATCATGAGCCTCCCCAAAAGCGCTTTACCACCGATTCCCGAAGAAGACCGATTCACGCTTCTCGAGTTGCTGGACAGGGTACTGGATACTGGTGTGGTCTTGGTTGGCGATGTGACCATCAGTGTAGCGGGCGTTGACTTGGTTTACCTGAGTTTACGCGCCTTACTCACCAGTGTTGAACGAGCCAAGTCCTTGAATGAAAATTTTCATGCTCCAGTTCAAGCCTTTGCCAATGGCTTAACGCAGGGGGACGCATGAACTGGCATCTTTTAGGCTGGCTTTGTACGGCTGAAATTCCAACCCACTGGAATGAAGGTTTTCCCCTCGAGACGATTGCAATTGGTTCGTTGGCAGCTTTGGTAACAAAGCCGATTTGGGAAAATGATCAATCCCAAGCCATCAACCATGCCCTACTGCATAACCGCATGGTCGAGGCGGTGCTGAATCAAGTGCCGTTGCTGCCTGCTCGCTTTAGCACCCCAATTAGCCTTTGCCAGTTGCTCGAGCAGTTAAACCAGCCTAGCCAGCCACTCGAGCGCTTAGCCGCCGTGCGTGGTTGCCGTGAGTACGGGCTGCGAATCGAATTCAAAACTGTAAAACCTGAGGCGCAACACAGTTCTGGTCGGGCGTACCTCGAGGCTTTGGCAGCACAGCAAAAAACGCAAGCCAATGATCTCGAGTTGGCACTTACTTTGCAAGCACAATTGGTGCAGGGCTTGCCGCACCGTGAATGGCGGGTACTGGAATCTTCGCTGCAGCGTTATCGCTTGGCTTTTTTGGTTAAGGAAGCTGATTTGGCTGTGTTTGCTAAAAGCTGCCAGCCAATGCTCGAGCCGTTCAAGAGTGCTTTTTCGCATCTTGGTTTGCATGGTGCTTTTGCGCCGTATGGTTTTATTACATCGAAAGGAGTTACCCAATGAATCATGATTCACGGCTTGGTGCTATGCAAGCCGAAAACAGTGTTGCGCCAATTGATTTTAAGGCAAAGATTCGTAGCCTCAGGTTAAAAGTGGCTTTGGAAAATTTTTATGCTGCCAAATACGCCACGGCAACAGAGCAACTGCTTGAACTCTACCTCGAGCGCCCAATGACCCCAGAAGGCAGCCAAGCTGCTTCTTTGTTGTCTGATTTGGCAGCTCATTATGAAGCCAGTGGGAAATCCAGACTCGCGCTTGAACTGCTCGAGAAACTTTCAAAGGCATCATGATGCAGCCAATTTCTAACCCGACCCTCGAGACGGTGCAATTGGCGGGTTTGTTGCGCCAAGCTGAGCGCTTAGAACTTGACCCTGAAAAAACCGAGAATGGTTTAGCCAAATTGGTTTTGACTGTGGTTGAGTTGCTGCGTCAACTCTGTGAGCGTCAGGCGTTGGCGCGGATGGAAAGCGGTTCGTTGTCGGATGAAGAAATCGAGCGTATGGGTTTGGCGTTTATGCGCTTAAATCAAAAAATGCAGGAATTAAAAGACCAATTTGAACTCTCTGACACCGATTTAAACTTGGACTTGGGTCCGCTAGGCAGGCTGTTATGAGTCAAGGAACTTCGTTTGCACCAACCAATTTAGCCGATATTCTCGAGCGGGTCTTGGACAAAGGCATTGTGATTGCTGGTGACATCAGCGTAGCCGTTGGTGGCGTGGATTTGCTCTCAATTCGGATTCGTCTGATTGTGGCAAGTGTTGAACGGGCGCAAGCCATGGGGATTGATTGGTGGCGCTCTGATCCAACCCTCTCGAGCCAAAAAACCTTAGAAAACAACCCAATCCAGCAACTCGAGAACAGCCGTTTGGTGCTTGAACTCGAGAACAGTCGTTTGCAACTTGAACTCGAGAATGCTCGTTTGAAAGCCGAGTTAGAAAAAATAAGGAAGTCATGAATATGGATGCCGTTAGCCCAAGTTCGTTTTATGACCAACGCCGTGTTTGGCGGGCTTTGGGTTTGACCCTCGAAGCCCGTGGGGTTGAACCACAAGGTCATACCGACCGAATTGTGATGCTGGCGGTTTCCATAGCAGCTGAACTTGGTTTATCCGAAGAAGAGATCCAAGCGATTGAAGTTGGGGCGTATTTGCATGACCTTGGTAAGCTCGATTTGCCACGGCATTTGTTGCAAGAAACCCAAATGCTGTCTGAAAACCAATGGCGTAGTATTCGCGCTCATGTGGATTTGGGTATTGATTTACTTGGGCATTTGGATTTACCAAAAACCAGTTTGGATTTGGTCTTATATCATCACGAACGCTGGGATGGCACAGGCTATCCCAAGGGCTTGCATGGACTCGAGATTCCACTTTCGGCTCGGCTTTTTGCGGTGGTGGATGCCTTTGTTGCCATGACTGCCGATTGGTGGATGCGCCGTGCCATCAGTGGTACAGGGGCGTTGTATGAACTTTGGAATGAACGTGGCACAGCTTTTGAACCTCGGATGGTGGATGCGCTTGGACGGGTGCTGCGCTTGATGGTTTCACCTGATCAGAATTATAAGAACATTCGTCAGCAAAAGCCGCATCGTGAAAAAATCAATCAGGTGGCTTTGCCCAGTCAAGCTCAATTTGCTTTGCTTGATGAACGTGGTTATGTGTGTTATGCCAGTCCGATGCTCTTAAAGCATCTCGACCCTCTACGCAGCACTTTACTTGATATTTTGGAATTGGTGGATGCCGAGAAGCGCCCACAACTGCTGGCACAGGTGCAAGAAGTGCGTCATAGTTTCCATGCGGCGCTCGAGATGAACACCCAGATGAAGCACACCGAAGCGGTTAGGCAACACATTGAAACCAAATTAATCAATGATGAATTCGGCGAAGGCGGCTTGGTGCTTCTTTGGATTGAACCAGATCAAATCGCCCAACCCACCACCTTGCGCCCGAGTGATATTTTCAGGCAGGCACTGATTTCTTCGGATGCAGCTGTGATTTTAACCGATCACCAACAGCGAATTCTCGAGGTCAGCCCAGCCTTTTTACGCACCACGGGTTATCACATCACCGATGTTCTCGGGCGCACCCCGCGAATGCTACAAGGCGTTCGCAGCAGCCGTGAAGCGCTTGACTTGCTCAAAAATGGCATTGAACGCGGTGAGCCTTGCCAAACCGAAGTGATCAATTATCGCAAGGACGGCACAGAATTCTGGTCGCAAATCAGCGTCACCCCGATTTATGCCTCTGATGGCAGTATTCCGTACTTTATTTCACTGCAACACGATGTCTCGAGCTTACGCAAACAACATGTTGAGCAGCATCGGTTACTTGAAATGGTGCAGGATGCAATTGTCGTGACTGACCTATCTGGCTTGGTGACTTATGCCAATGTTCATGCCGAAGCGATGTTTGGGGCAACCATGGGACATGCTGTTTGGGCGAAACTTGAATCAGACAATGCCCAAAAAGTCAAGGAAGCCATCCAACAACTGACCTTTACTTCCCAACCGATGCCGCTCGAAACAAGGGCTTACCCCGATGCCAACTGGTCAAGGTACTTAACCTGGAATATCAGTGTTTCCTTGACCGAACAGCGTTTGTACTGGGTGGGTCATGACACCACCGAATTGCGTTTGATTGGCTTAAAACAACAACGCCAGCATCAGTTTGTCAGTTCAATTTTGGACAGTTCAACTTCCTTGGTTGTGGTTTGTAACGCCCAAGGCAATGTGGTTCGCTTAAATCAAACCATTGGACAAAAACTCAATGTGGATACCCAACGCGCCCTCGGCACGCACGTCACTGAATTAATTCCGCTTAACGACAAAGCCATGGAAAACCTTAAATTATTTTTAGCCAATCCCAAAGATGCAGCCACTGAAACCGTGGCGGTGATACCCGTTTCAGGAGAACAACGCCAAGTGGCTTGGACTGTCAAAACGATCATTGGCAACAGCAGCAAAGAAATTGAATTTTTGGTCTTTACAGGCACTGACTTGACCGAACGCCTCCTTCAAGAAGCCCAATTGCGTGATTCTGAACACCGTTACCGCACGGTGGTTGAAAGCATCAACGATGCGATTCTTCGGATTGACCCACAAGGGCGTGCCACCTATGCCAACCCAGCTTGGAAGCGTTTAAGTGGTTACGGTGAAAGCACGACGCTCAACAGCAGCAGTGTCTTAAAGTTTGTTCACGGCAGTCATCGCAGTATGGTTTTTCGTCAGATTACCCGAGCCGTCAAGCAACAACAACCCAGTTTACGTCTCGAGATGCGCTTGGTCAGCCGTGCCAGCCGTCTGCGTTGGATTGAAGCCACACTGCATTTTCGTTATGAACAAGCCGCTTTGGTTGGGATCACCGCCATGGTCACAGACATCACCGATTCCAAAGAAAAAGCCGTACAGTACCACGTCAGTCACAGCCAGAATAAATTTTACAACGCCGATGACCTGAATGCCGCGCTGCTGGCACTGAGTCAGTTTTTGGGCGCAAAAGAAGCTCAGATCATTGCCCCAGATCTTTACATTAGCACTCAAAAAAGCGAAACCATTGTTTTTCAACCAGACCTCGACACAGTCCTTTCCCAAGACAGCAACAGCGTCTTAAAACTCGAGTCGGTTCAGGGCTTAAGTGGTTTTTTAACCATGCGCTGGAATGATGTCGGGCATTTGGCAGAAAGCATTACGCTTCTGGAGTACAAAGCCCAGTTCACTGAAGCGCTCGAACGGGTCTTGGCATATCGTTTTATCATCGAACGCGAAGAGCGCTCTAAGCAATTTATTGAAGTCACCCTACGCGCCCAAGAAGCCGAACGCGAACGCATCGCCATAGATTTGCACGATGGTCCAGCACAAACCATGGTTTCGGCATTGCGTTTCATTGAAACCAGCTTAGAAACCTCGGAAATCGAGAACAGCACCTTAAAAAAGCAACTCGAGCGCAGCTTAGAACTGATTGGCTCTTCGATTCGGCAAATCCGAGAAACGATTACTGATTTAATTCCACCAGACCTCGAGATATTGGGTTTGCGTGATGTGCTGCGCCAACGGCTCGAGGAAATGGCACGCTCGGAAAACTGGCAAACCGATTTTCATTTTGACCCAGTGCGCTTGGCTCGAGATGCCGAAGTGACCTTGTACCGAATTGTGATCGAAGCGCTGAACAACACCCGTCGTCATGCCAAAGCCAGTCATGTGCGTCTGTACCTTTGGCACGATAAGTACACCACAATTCTAGAAATTCAGGACAACGGCATTGGCTTTGATCCCGAAAAACCACCTCAACCGAAATTGCACCAAGGAGTAGGCACAATAGGCATGAAAAAACGAGCTGAACTGCTCGGCGCTCAGCTCAGTGTTCACAGCACTGCGGGCAGCGGTACAACCGTGCGCTTTGTGATGCCCAACCACGCTGACCCTGTTTTGATGAGTCAGTTCTATGCTTCAAATACCAGTGCTGCGCCGCAAAGGATAGACCATGCTTGAAATTTCAACCAACGATAAAGTCAGCATCATGCTGGTAGACGACCACGCGATTGTCCGCGAAGGCTTACGCGCCATGCTCGAGACTGACGCTGGCTTTGAAGTGATTGGCGAAGCCGAAAACGGTGAACGCGCCGTGAGTTTAGCGCAAGAGTTACAGCCCCGAATTATTTTAATGGACATTTCCATGCCACAAATGGACGGCTTAGAAGCCACCAAACTGGTCAAGCGTTTATTGCCACAATGCACCATTATCATGCTGACCATGCACCACACCGAAAGTCATGTGCTGCAAGCCATTCAAGCTGGAGCATCTGGGTATTTACTCAAAGACTCACCGCGTAAAGAAGTGCTGGAAATGATTCGCGCCGCCTCGAGTGGTGGGGTGCTGATCTCGAGCAGTTTGCTGCGCGGCGCCATGAATTTTGCCATGAAACCAAGTGTCGAAGACTCACTCGAGATGGATGCGCTGACCCCTCGAGAACACGAGGCATTGATCTTAATTGCTGATGGTAAAACCAACAAAGAAATCGCGCAGCGCCTTGATGTCAGCCCCGAAACAATTAAAAAAATTGTCCAGAATGTAATCGGTAAACTCCGCGCTTCAGACCGAACCCACGCAGCAGTGCGGGCGCTCAGGGCTGGAATCATATGAACGGGTATCGGGTAGCCGTATGAACTGGGAGTGTCCATGAACCGTTGGGTGCAGGAAATCGAGCATCTTTGTGCCGACTTGGGGGCTTGGACACACATCGAAAAAGATGCAGTTTTAATCGAACGCGAAAACACGATTTTGCGCCTGACTTCGTTCCAAGAACATTACCTCATTTCAATTGGCGTGTACAACCAATTCCATCAACCCAAATGGGTTGGTTTTGCCACCATACCACGCCGTGAACTGCATCTTTTTTTGAAAGACACCCTATAAATTTAGGGGCTTTATGATGACCAATAATCCTCAATTGGACTTAGCTGAACGCTTGGCACTAACCGATGCCAATCGCAGCTTTGGCTTATCGCAACAAGTGATTATCCAAGCCATCGCCAACCAAGATTCGCTGCTCGAGATTCGGGCTTCCTTGTTAGGCGCCTACACTGCACTGCGCCTTGGTGAATTTAGCGCAGCTCGAGTTTTACTGGCTAAGACTTTCGCGCACCTCGAGCCAAAGCCAAATGCCACCAACGAACAACTACAACTGCTTTACAGCACACAAAACAGCCGCTTAGAACGACTGCTCAATGCCCTTAGCATTGCGCTCGAGCAACACGACATTGAAACCCATGGACACATTGCACGGGTGGTGGGTTTGAGTCAGCAATTGGCAGGTGTCTTGGGTTTAAGTCAACAAGAAACCTTTGCTTTACGTATAGGGGCTTACCTGCATGACATTGGTAAAATTGCCATGCCGAGCCAGATTTTACAAAAACCAGGCGCTTTAAGTCTCGAGGAACGCCAAATTATTGAGCAGCACAGCCTGATAGGGCATCACATTGCAATGCTGATACCCGAAGTGCCAATTGCCGCACTTGAAGTAATTTTATACCATCATGAGCGTTTTGATGGCACAGGTTATCCAACTCAAAAACATGCTTTTGACATTCCAAGACTTGCCCATATTTTTAGCATCATTGATGTTTACGATGCGCTGATTCAACCCCGACCTTATAAACCTGCTTGGGAGCTATCAAAAGTTGTGGATTACTTTGAACAGCAACGCAATCAGCAATTTCAATCTGAATTGGTCAGTGCTTTTTTACCACTCATTCAAAATTTGTAAAGTCTAACCATGCCCAGCGATTCCAGGCGCACTTGGTAAGAAGAAAAACGCCAATGCCAGAATCACATAGACCCCAAGCAACATAAACCCCTCGAGCCAATTGGTTTCGCCATCCCGAGTGACGCTATTTCCAATTAAAACCGCGCCAATTAAGGTCACAATCTCGAGCGGGTTGTTTAAGACCAAATCCATGGGTTTACCAATCACCCATGAAAGCAATACCAAAATTGGTGCGACCAAAAGTGCTACTTGGATGGTGCTGCCGACAGCAATTGTGACTGCCAATTCCATGCGGTTTTTCATCGCAAAGACCACGGCACTGGCATGTTCAGCCGCATTGCCAACAATTGGAATGATAATTAAGCCAACAAAGAACTCGGATAAACCAAAGGTTTTGGTAAAACCTTCGATGCTACCGACCAAAAATTCGGACATAAAACCAACCAAGACCGTGCTGCCCAGCAGCACACCAAGGGCGACCGGCACGCTCCATTCGGTTTTGTGGTGTTCAGCGTTGGCTTCGTCAGCTGTGGACAAAATATCTTTATGCGTCACCAGCGTAAAAATAATATTGGCGGCATAGAGTGCCAGCAGCACAAACGCCACACCCAGCGCAAGGTTGGCATCGTCTATTTTGACTTGGGCGCTCGAGATACCAAATTGCTTTTCGGTGAGGTCAAACAGCGCGGGTACAAGAAAAGCAATCACGCTGATAACAAGCAGACTGGCGGCAGTTCCGGCGCTTTCACGGTTAAAGGTTTGCTTTGGGTACTTTAAGCCCCCTAAAAACAGCGCCAAACCCAAAACCAGCAGCAAATTACCAATGATGCTACCAGTGATGCTGGCTTTGACCACATCAAATTTGCCGGCGGAGAGCGCAAAAAAAGCAATAATCAGCTCGGTGGCATTGCCGAAGGTGGCATTGAGCAAACCACCAATGGTTGCGCCTGTACGAGCCGCCAGTTCTTCGGTGGCTTTACCCATTAAACCCGCCAGTGGCAAAATGGCGGCTGCCGAGACAATAAAAATCCACATATCGCCCGGATGCACAATAAACTCGAGAACAAACGCTACGGGAACAAGCACAAGTAACCAATTCAACATAGGAACAGTTTACTGGATTTCAATCTTAAAGTGTGATGTATCACTAAATTATTGTTTGGCTCGAGGGGACTTGACAAGTTTTTGTTATTCTGCTATAATCATAAACGACACACTCGAGTGTCACCACAGCTTAACCAGGCAAACAAGCAATTCACTCACTCAACGGAAATGGAGAACAGATTATGGCTCGAGGTATCAACAGTATTCTTTTAATTGGCGCATTGGTTCGGGATGCAGAACTTCGTTACACCCCCAACGGCGCAGCCGTCCTTTCATTCACAGTGGCTGGCGACAGCACCATCACCGACAGCACAGGCGAGGTTCGCAATGTGGCTTGGTATCATCGTGCCGAGTACATTTCCAAAACAGCCGAAAGCCTAGCCGAAAGCCTCAAACCCGGTTCGGCGTTACTTCTCGAGGGCAAACTCGAGTACCAAGCATGGGAAAACGACCTTGGCGAGAAACGCAGCCGTGTGATTCTGCGGGTCAATCAACTCGAGGTGCTGCGTGAATCCAGCACCGAACGCTTAACCGCTGACCGCACTGGCGGCTACAGGCTGCTCGAGGGGGTCAACCGTGCCGTGATTGCTGGCAACCTGACCAAGGATGCCGTGTTGCGCCACACCACAAGCGGCACACCTGTCACCAGCCTCAGCGTTGCCGTCAACGAATCTTGGAAAGATGCCACTGGTA
Organism: Deinococcales bacterium; assembly: GCA_013298185.1. GTDB lineage: Bacteria > Deinococcota > Deinococci > Deinococcales > JAAFIG01 > JAAFIG01. The sequence goes on along the minus strand of JAAFJQ010000015.1, from coordinate 5,423 downwards.
ACTGGCGCGACAAAGCCCATTACTTGGATGTCACGCTTTGGGGTTCAATGGCAGAACAGGCTGCCATGCTGCAAAAAGGCACACCGATTTTTGTTTCGGGTCGGCTCGAGTCCGATTCTTGGACCGACAGCACAGGGCAGAAGCGCTCGAAGTTGCAAATCAGCGCCGAGCGGCTTGAAATCCTCGAACGCCGCGCTACCCAAGAAAACATTGACGCGAGCGAAAGTATCCAAGCCGAAGAAATTCCGTTTGCTGCTCCTGCTGCCCCACGTCGTCAACGCCGCGCTGCTGCTTAGGTTTCACCATGCAGCGCATCCTCTCGAGGGGCTTAAAAGCCCCTTTGGTTTTTTCATACCCGCTTTTACCCGATACCAGACTTGAACGCAGTTCACAGAACCTGATTTGCTTAGCCCACAAGATGCTCGAGACTCGGGTTTGTTATGCGCTTTTAGCAATCTGCCCAAGCCAAATCGAAATTCTCGAGGTCAGTTTCTACCCACCACAAACCCTATATTTGGATGGCTGCATACCAATCCTACTCGAACCATACGAACTGGCTGACCTTGAAATTGACAATGCCCAAGTTGAATTTCGAGCCATCCGTGGGGTTCTCGAGGTGCGAGTCCTCGAGCAGTAAATTTAGGGCTTTCTCACTGAAGCGGCGCAAGATACAAGCATGAAAACATACTTATTACTGCTTGGCACAACCGCTATCCTTGGTTTGGCATTGGCTCAAAACAACACGGGTTTTCAGGTCACTCGAGCAGCTGGACAAGGAATTCGCTTGGTCAACACCGAAAACACACCTCGAGCTGCCACCCTGACCATGCGTTGTGTCGGCGCAAACATCGAAGTGGTGCTTGACCCAAAGGTTTACCTCAATCAAAGCCAAGCCCCACTGATTCGCAGCCTGAACCAAGAAATACGCTGGGATTTTATTCCAGAAAGCGGCGAAGTGCTGCTGCCTGCCAGTGCCACCAAAGCCTTTGTTGAAGGTATGGCAGCCAATCCAACCTTGAGTCTCACGATTCTTGGAACAAACCCGCTTTGGGAAGCGAACTTCAGCACCGCCAATTTCCGAGATGTCTTTGGTCAACTGCCCTGCAATACCAGTGTGCCGCTGGGCAACATCAGCAGCCCCACAACTCCAACCCCTCCGACGCCTCCTCCAGCAGCCACGGCAATCCTCGATGCGACCACAGCCTTTATTGCCCCACTCGAGTTCGTGCAAATTTTCGGAGGGCGTTTCGCTCCTGAAAACGGTCTTTTGGTCTGGGAATACAACGGCATTCGCTTGGGTTTACAAGTCGGAAAAACAACCGTGCAGAACTTACTGCGTCAAACCACCTTTGAATTACCCAAAGCTGTTCAAGTCACCAAAAATGGACGCACCGTTGTCCCTGCTCGAGTCCTCAATGTGTTTAACTGCCAAATTGCGCCAACCAAACCCACCGACGCCACGGTTCGCGTTACTTGCGGGGCTGGCAGCACCACGCTCGAGAAGGACTTGCCAAGGTATTAAAGGTCTGGAGTTCCTGCCCAATTTGAGTATTACTCATGTACAAAACCATTTTTCCTTTAAGCTAGTACCATGCGCCGTCTTATATTGTTGTTGCCAATTTTGTTGTTGGCTTGTGGTCGTAACTTACCGCCTCTGCTCGAGGATTTTTCAGTCTCGAGTCCAACCGCTGGTACGTGTCAATCGATCAATTTAAGCGTTCGTGCTTCTGACCCAGAAAACGCAACCTTGCGTTATGACTTTCAGGTCACGCCGAACATTGGAACGCTCGATAAACAAGGTACAACCGCGATTTGGTTGCTTTCGCCAAATAGTTTGGTTGAACGCAATTTGGTCTTTACTGCCACGATTTCCGATGGGCTGCATGTGGTGCAAACAGCCCCGAAAACCATCAAGGTTCTGGCAGGAGCAAGCAGCAAAAACTGCTCGAGTATCGCTGGGTTTGTGCGCCCTGGTATTCAATTCGCAGCGCTGCGTGGCTATGAAAATGCCGAAATACGCTTAGGCGAAGCGATTGTGCAGTTTAAAGCAGCTGGGGCATCGGCGCGTTTGCAAGCAGCTGGTCTTGAGATCAAAACATGGGTTGCACCCAATACAGCTGTGCTGACTGCGCCAAGTATGCTGGCTCGAGCCAGAACCCAAGGTTCAAGTACCCGTGTCAGCGGACAAGCTGCCCTCGAGACATTGGCTTTTGTACAGAGTTTGCAGCAGCGCCCGGATGTTCTTGCGGCTGAGCCGAACACCATCTTAAAAGCTCAAATTGTGCCAAACGATCCGTTGTACGCTAAGCAGTGGCATTATGGGATGCTGAATTTACCAAACGCTTGGGATGGTTTCTCGAGCGAAACCGAGGTTGGGGCGGGTGTGGTGGTTGGGGTGTTGGATTCAGGGATTTTATGGGATGCCACCAACGTCGCCCGTCAACACCCTGATTTTAATTGCGATGTTGCCCCGAGTAAGCCCAAGGTGCTACCTGGTTATGATTTTGTGCAAACCGATGATAATCCATTTGATACCGATGCCAACGCCAGTTATCACGGGACGCATGTGGCTGGTACAGTTGGGGCTTGTAGCAACAATGGGCTTGGTGTGGCAGGGGTGGCTTGGCGCAGCCAGATTCTACCGATTCGGGCTTTGGACAGCTCTGGCGGCGATATTGCCAGTATTGCCAGAGCGATTCAGTGGGGAGCTGGAATACCGATCAGCGGCGTTCCCAATAATCCCAATCCTGCCAACATCATCAACATGAGCCTTGGTGGTGAGCAAGTTCCCAGCCCTGTTTTACAAGCCGCTGTGAATGCTGCCAATGCCAAAGGTGTGGTGATTGTGGTGGCGGCTGGCAACAGTGGCATTGATGCTGCAAAGTTTACTCCGGCGAATTTGCAAGGTGTGATTGCTGTTGGGGCGCTTTCGCCAACCAAGTCTCGAGCCAGTTATTCCAATTATGGTTCAACCGTGGCTTTGATGGCACCCGGTGGTGATTTTGCCCAGCGCAACCTTGCCGAAGACGGGGTGTTGTCCACCTTGGCTTGCGGCACTGGCGATGTTGGTCAGTACTTTAACCCTCCAGGTGGTAGTAACCCACCTTGTACCGATTGGGGTTATGGTTCGTACCATGGAACAAGCATGGCTTCACCGCATGTGGCTGGTGTGGTTGCTTTGATGATGAGCCGCAACCCAGCCCTGCGCGGCACAGATCCAAAAAACTGGCTGAGGATTCGTTCGTACCTGACAGACAGCTCGAGCCTAACTGGTTTAAGCCGCTGCCTCGAGGGGTGTGGCGCGGGTTTGCTGGATGCGAGCAGCGCTGTGCAAAAAGCCGTTAGCCTACCTGCCATTGGTGCAGTGGTGGTGCGAACCACACAAGGCGAATTGGATTTAAGCACCAATGAAACCCAAACCACGTTCACGGTGCAGAATGTCGGTGATGCCAGCGCTAACCTCAGCATCAGTGCATCAGGTATAGGTTTAAGTGTCTCACCAAGCAGTGTTGTATTGGCAGCTGGACAAACTCAGGTGATTACGGTGAATCTCAATCGGTCTGGCTTAAATGGACAATTTGCTGGGCGCATTAACTTAACCTATGGCAGCCGCAGTTTTGAGCAGCGAATTTATTATCGCCAAGGCAGCAGTGTCCTTGCCAACCCAGCTGGGCATTACTTGCGGATTTATCAGATCAACTCCGATGGCAGTCGAACCCGCTTGAATTACCCTGATACACCCGTTGGGGCTGGTGGTACTTTTGCTTTTGATAACCTCGAGCCGGGGCAGTACGACCTGACCGCTTACCGCGAGGGCAGTACCAACCCTGATGGCACGATCAATGTAACTGAACTGGGCGAGCAACGCGGTTTATTTGCGTTTGATTCACCCGTTGCCACCGAAGTGACTCTCGAGAATTCACCTCAGATCATCTGCTCGAGAGACGGCAGCGTGGCAGGTGGTCCGACCAAATGCCCGGGCTGAGTGCTTTGTTTCAGAAGTCTTTATGACTTCCGAGCAGAGCGAGTGGAAAAAGGTGCAGCGTCTTCTTAGTCCGACAATTCTGCTTTAGCAGCAATGTAAGGACTTACGAAACGCTGCACTGAGCCGCTATTTTTTTAAGAGCATATCCACATCTGATTCAAATGGTAGGCTTGGCTGAGCGCCAATTCGGGTGCAAGCCAAAGCGCCTGCTGCCACACCGCGCCGCACAGCTTGCTCGAGCGGTACATCTTCGCATAACGCAGCTGCAAATGCGCCGATAAAGGCGTCTCCGGCAGCCGTGCTGTCCACAACCTTGACAGGAAAACTGGGGATATGCCCTTCACCCGCGCTGCTGGCATAGACTGCACCACTTGCACCTAAAGTAATGATCGCTTCTGGGACAAGCTCACGCAAGGCTTGGGCTTCTAAAAGCGCTTCTTTGATGTTCTGCGGCGCTCGCCCAAGAAGTACACCCGCTTCGCTTTCATTGACCACCAAGGTGGTCACATCACGCAATTGATTTGGCTCGAGATGACGAGCAGGTGCAAGGTTTAAGATCACCCTCGAGCCTGCAACCCGTCCGAGTTTGGCGGCAGCCAAGGTTGTCTCGAGCGGAATCTCGAGTTGCAAGAGCAGCACTTTGGCATTGGCAACGGTGCTGGCTCGTAAATCCGATGGACGCAATTGGCTGTTGGCTCCGAGGGAAACCACAATCGTGTTCTGCCCTTGGGCATTTAAGGTAATAAACGCCGAACCAGAAGCGGTTTGGCGGGTTTCAAGGCTGCTGGTGTCTATGCCTTCATGTTCCAAGTTGGTGCGTAACAAATTGGCTGCTAAATCAGAGCCTACACAACCAACCATACGCACAGCTGCACCAGCCCGCGCTGCGGCAACCGCCTGATTAGCGCCTTTTCCACCGGGATGCAACTCAAGGTCAGAACCTAAGATCGTTTCACCCGGTTTAGGGTGGCGTTCAACACGGGTCACATAATCAAGGTTCAGGCTTCCAACAACTACAATCATGGGTTATTTTAACAATAAATTCATTTGAACCTTTGGCTACATTTGTGCGTATCTCTTTTTGACGCACCCAAAAGCGCTCGGCTCGAGACGTTGGCGCTTTGGAAATTGCGATCTTAAAAACCTTGTTTTGTTCGTCATTCATTTGGATGACGCTGGGTTGTTGTTGCCCAAAAATCTTGGAGGATTTATGAAAAAAATTGTGATTGCTTTGACCGCCCTGACCCTCGCCAGCATCGCTTTGGCTGCTCCTGTGCTGCGTTTAACCTCGAGTGCCAGCAGCAATGGTCGGGTGTCTGGTGAAGTGGTGAATATCGCGGCTTTTAGCCAATTGCCAATTGTCAGCCGCAGCAATTCTGGTACAAGTGTGGTTTTGGTTTATAAAGGCAAGGATGCTGCCGAGCCATTTCAGTTTCAT
>JAAFJQ010000149.1 GCA_013298185.1 Deinococcales bacterium | reverse complement strand
GATATACGTGCGGCGATGTCCACGGATTTCGGCTTCGTCACGCACACCACCAAGGCTCATGCGGACAAATTGGCGGTTCAGCGCCCGTGCAATACTCTTACCAAGGCTGGTTTTACCCACACCGGGAGGACCCGAGAGGCACAGAATTGGCGCTCGCAGTGCCATGTCTTCTTTGTCTTTGGCATCGCGGTTTTGAGCGGGTTGATTCTCGAGTTGTTCGCGCATACCTTGGGTCAATTGGCGCACCGCCAAGAATTCCAGAATGCGTTCCTTGACTTCTTCTAAGCCGTGATGATCGGTGTCTAGGATTTCTCGGGTGCGGGCAATGTCAAGGATTTCATCATCGCGCTTGGTCCAAGGCACATCTATCAGCCAATCTAAGTAATTGCGAACCACGCTGCTCTCGGGGCTGCCACCGGGGGTGCGCTCGAGACGGGCGAGTTCTTTTAGGGCTTTTTCCTTCACCTTATCGGGCATTCCAGCGTTATCAATTTTTTGGCGCAGGTCATCGGCTTCGGCAACAGCTTCTTCGCCACCACCGAGTTCTTTGCCAATGGCTTTCATTTGCTCGCGCAGGTAATACTCGCGTTGGTTTTGGTCCATTTGCTCTTTGACTCGAGCCGCGATTTTCTTATCCATTTCAAAACGCTCGAGGTCGCGGTTCAAATAACCAATCACTTTTTCTAAACGCCCACGAATTGAAAGTTGCTCGAGGATGCCTTGTTTATCGGTAACTTCCCAAGTGGCATGGTGCGTGATTGTATCGGCAATCGCGCCCGGATCGGTCAGTTGACGCAAATGCTCGAGGTGAATGTTGTCTAAACGCAGATTTTTATTCTGCCCGACGTATTTATCAAAAGCCGATTTGGCTTCGTCAATTAATACCCGCAAGGTATTACCATCGGCATCCACCGTCGGATACACAGTTTCAGCCACAACCCGCAAGTACGGTAGAGGCAGGACACCCGTGACTTTGACCCGCTCGAGCGGCTCGACCAGCACTTCTAGGGTTTGGTCTGGCATCCGCACGACTTGTTTGATCGCCGCCAGTGTGCCGATTTCGTACATTTCACCAATGCTTGGGTCGTCGGTGTTCTGGTCGCGTTGGGTCAGTAGAATCACACGGCGGTCGGAGGCTTGGGCTTCTTCGACACTGCGCCGAGATTTGGCACGACCCACTGCCACACTATTGCCGTTGCCCGGCATCATCACAAAACTTCTTAAAGCAAGTACAGGTAATTCCCAGCGCATAGTAATTCTCCTTTTGTTGGCGTTGGAATGCGCTCATCACGCTTGTTAGGCGGTGTCGAAATGCCTCAGCACGCTTTTATCACGGTGATGCTGAACCGATAGACGATTATAACCCTAAAAAAACAAAAGACTGCGCCTAAAACCGACATTGAACTCGAGCAAACCTCATTATTCGATTCGAGCAAACCTCATCATTCGACTCGAGAATTCACTTCATCCCGTGGTCATGGGGCAGAGCATACCCCTCGAGTCTAAGAAACATATGTATCCTGAGTGACGTTTAAGCCTTCTTCTTGAGTGTACTACACTCAACTTGCTCGAGAATAGCGTGAATCACGTATTCAGGGACATCGCCTAAGTCATTTGGCGCATTGTGCTGCCAAAAGATTGAGCGCTGGAATCAAAAACAAAACACAAAAAAAAGGTAAAACGTGGCTGCGAAAGCCTATGAAACCCCATTTTTTTAAGACCCAAGCCCACATCTTAATTTGCACCGACCAACGCTGTGCCGAGGATGGCTCGAAGGTATTGTTTCAGGCGGTTTGGAATGGCTTAGAAACCGAGAAACTGGCGTATTACAAAACAGGCGGAAACTTACGGCTGTCTGAATCTGGCTGCCTTGGGGCGTGTCGTTTTGGACCAACTGTGGCGTGTTATTTTCGGCGTGGCAACAGTCTCGAGCAAGCCTGGTATCAGCGCATGACTTACCCAAGCACGATGCAGCTCGCCAAAGCGCTTCATGCGGGTCTGGAATTGCCACAAGAAAAGCGCTTTGACTTGCCTACGGAGTAGGGCAGACCGCTCCAGCACTGCTCGCAGCCGAGTTTGGTCGCCAGACCAGCATGGGGGTACGAATAAAGCTCGAGCCAGCCACGGTCGGACAATCTGTTGAAGTGGTACTGACTTGTGGGTTGTTGGTGCTGGCTGCTCCACAGCCCAAGTCAAACTGCCCACCACCAGCCGCAGGAAATTCAAAACTGCTGCTACCTAAAAGCATCGGAGCGCCGCAATTATGGGTGTTGTTGTACGGACCTCGAGCCAGATTATTGCCAAGGATGCTGTTCTCGAGTTTACCTGTCTTAAAACCATCTCCGCCCAGCCCACCACTGTAGACTTGGCTGCTGTTGCGAACAATCGTGCTTTGCTTAATGTTGACCGTGCCATCAAAAGCTGTTGCACCCCCGCCGATAATGCTTGGGATGTTATTGGTCGAGCTGTAACCTTGGCTGCAAGCCACACCTGTCGAAGTCGCACAGTTGGACTCGAGGCTCGAGTTTTCGATTGAAGCCGTGGCACTGTTGGAGAAGCGAATCCCACCACCATTGCTGGCTTGGTTGCCTCGAGCCACCACGCTTTTGATTTGGATAGTGCCATCACCAAAACGCATTGCACCACCATCATTGGCGGCTGTGTTGTTCTCAAAGAGGCTGCGTTCGACTTCGATCAGACTTGGACTTTGGCTTGGGTACGTATGTGTGAAAAACCCGCCGCCTTGTTTGCCTGTGCTGTTAAAATCGTACTGATTGCCGACTGTATTGCCGCGAAACAACGAACCACAAACCCGACCTTTGGCATATGGATGAACCACATAACCAACAGGTGCATAAGACGGCGGCGGGGTTTGCTCAAGACCATCAATAATCACCGCACCACCGCCATTGTTGCCACCTCGAGCCGTATTGCCAATAAAGCTGCTGTTGATAATTTGCACCGAGGTCAGCAGGGCTTTGATTGCCCCACCATTGGTGGCGGTGTTGTTCTCAAAAGTTGAATTGAAGACCGTCAGCTTGCCGCCTTCGGCTTTGTAAATTGCGCCGCCGCCATCCTCGCCGCCGAGTCCACCCGAGGTATTACCAACAAAACGGCTATTGATAACCGTGAGGTTAGAAAATTGAGCGCCTTGGATTGCACCGCCATCTTGTCCAGGAACGCCATTGCTGCTTTTGCCATCGCGCAGGGTAGCATTTTGAATCGTGAAATTGCGTCCTTTACCCACCGTGATGATGACATTCGCTCCAGCACCCTGCAAGGTCGCGCCGTCGGCATCAAAAACCGTATCCGCAGAAATCGCAATCGGCGTACTTAAAACAATCGGACTGGTGCAAGCACTCAACCGCACCACTCCGCCCGCCTCGAGTTTGCTGCGAAGATCTGTGGCAGTGCATTGAGCCACCGTAGCACCAGTCAGTTGCACCACAGGAGCCATGTCCGAGCAGCCAGAAACCAATTCTATTGGTGGTACTGGTGGATTCACAATTGGTGGGGCTGGCGGATTCACAATCGGTTGCGAATTGCCATTCCCACAAGCCACTAAACACAACAAGAAAACGCCCAAAACCAGTCCTCGAGAAATCATAAATCCATTGTTGCACGCTAAAGCCCAAAACGATGTGCAAAATCCCTCCTTGAGGCAAATGGAGGTTAAAGGTTAAAGGTTAAATTTCTCCAGTGGTTTTGCTTTCCTCTTTCCTCAACATGTCTTATTTTCAAGCTCTCCAAACGCTTCGCGTCATCAGGTTATCTCTTTTTTTCTTTTCTCTGCTCTAAGGCAATACCAAATCAGCATCCATGTGGCTTGGTATCGGATGCCCAAGCACTCGAGCCAATGCCAGTAGTTGCCCTTTGTGATGAAATTCGTGGGTGATCGGGTGCATGATAAGCCAACGCTGCGAGACCATCAGCGTGTCGCGCTTTGGTCGGGTGATTTCAAACACTGTGTCCAAATCCATAAACCGCTCAAAAGCCTTCTCGAGCATTTCATCCATCTCGAGGAATTTCTTTTTCATGGTGGCAACATCTGGAATGCTTTCAAGTGCAGCACGGTCAGTCTCGAGGTTTAAACCCATTTGCCCAACCCAAAAAAAGTAACAACCAACGACATGGGCTTGGATGTTCCGCAGGCTGCCATAGGCAAAATCGGGGTGTTCTTGGATGTAGATGTCTAAAGGCAGCGTCTCGAGGTATGTAAAAAGCTCTGCTCGAGAGCGTTTCACCCAAGAGTAAAAAAGCGGTAGTGAGGTATCCATGTTTTGAGCTTGATGGATGAGCGGGGAATTGTCAATCTGCCAGTTGGCTTGGTTTTGACTCGAGGGTGGCTAAGCGCTCGAGAATATAGCTTTGTAGATCTGTTCCCCAAGGTTGAATTAGGGTTTTCAAATGCGCCCAATCTTTGCCGTAAAGCGCTCGCGTGGCTTCTTCGTAGTTTGGCAAATTCCCTGCCATGCTGGTCATGAATTTCCCAACGGCTTCGATGGTTTGGCGCTCGAGTTCGGTGCTGGATTTTCGTGCTGTGTCTATCAATCGCCGCAGTGTTGCCGATGCACCACTTGGCTGCGCCTCGAGCCATTCCCAGTGTCGTGGTAGCAGCGAGACTTCGCGGCTGGTCACGCCTAGTTTGGGTCTGCCGCGCCCTGATTGTTGTGTTGGCATGACTCGAGCCAGAACTTCTGTGGGGCTTCCAGAGAAATCAAAGTCTATTTGTTTGCCTGTTTGGTCGGCAAAAATCAGGATTTGATGTTGGTTGACCGATTCAAGGTAGGCTTTGGTCTCGAGCAGCATGGTCTCGAGGTTGCCGTGTGAGATTCGTTTTTGTTGGTGAAAGGCGGTGTAGGTTTCTTGGTTTTCCATGATGGAAATTTTAACTGGGTAAAAATCATTTGTCAATTCTACCCAGTTAAAAATAAGTCATTCAACTTAGGCTACGACCAATTTCTTACGCTCACCAATCTGTTGCCGCCACATCGCGTAGTACAAGCCTTTCTCGAGCAGCAAGGCTTCGTGCGAACCCGTTTCGACAATCTCGCCACGCTCGAGAACATAAATGCGGTCAGCGTGCATGATCGTACTTAAGCGGTGAGCAATCAGCACGGTGATCTGCTGTCCAGAACTGGAAATATCACGGATGGTGTTGGTGATGTCCTCTTCGGTCAGGGAATCCAGCGCCGAAGTAGCTTCATCAAAAATCAGGATATTCGGCTGACGCAACAAGGCTCGAGCGATGGAAATGCGTTGTTTCTCGCCGCCAGACAGCTTTAAGCCGCCTTCGCCGATGGTCGTGTCCAAGCCCTTTTCGGCTTTGGCAAGTAGCGCATTGCACGAGGCTCGAGACAAGGTTTGGCGCAGCAGTTCATCGGTGGCGTTTGGTGCGACAAACAGCAGATTTTCTTTGATGGTGCCACTGAAAAGCTGGGTGTCTTGGGTGACAAAACCAATCTGAGCGCGGAGTTCTTCAAAGTTGATTTGGTCTTCGGCAACACCGTTATAAAAAACACTGCCCGTTTGTGGGCGATACAAACCCACCAGCAGCTTCATCAGCGTACTTTTACCCGAGCCACTTGGTCCAACAAAAGCAATCGTTTCACCTCGAGCCACCTTGAAATCTATGTTTTCGATTGCATTATGTGAGGCGCTTTGGTGCTTAAAACTGACTTGATTAAAATGCAGTTCTTTCACCGCTCCAATGGTTTTCGGCTCGAGTGGCTGAGCTTCTGGTGCTTTTTCCATCAGCTTGGCAAAGTTATTCAAAGACGCTTCAGCTTCGCGGTACGAGAGCAGCACATTACCAATTTCTTGCATTGGTCCAAAGACAAAAAAAGCAAAAAACTGCATGGTGATGAGTTGTTCTGCCGAAATCGTCTTACCGAAAATCAGGAACATCAGAATAAACAAAATCACTTGGCGCAAAGTATTGACCAGTGTGCCTTGCACAAAGCCAATGCCACGAATGTTTTTGACTTTCTCGAGTTCAAGCCCAAGGATTTTTTGGGTATTGGAATTGAGGCGCGTGATTTCCTGACCTGTCAAACCAAGGCTTTTGACCAGTTCAATGTTGCGTAAGGACTCGGTGGTTGTTCCAGCCAGCGCTGTGGTTTTAGCCACAATGACTTTTTGAATGGCTTTTAGGCGCTGACTGAGCGCATTGGTGGCAAGCACCATCACAGCGCCACCGATGGCATAAGCGATTGGTAAGCTCCAATGCACAAAAATTGCAGCATACACAAAAACAAAAACAGCTGCCACAATCACACTAAAAAGCACATTGATGGCATAGTTGAGGAATTTTTCAACATCTGCTCGGACTTTGGTGAGAATAGACAACGTTTCACCGCTGCGCTGGTCTTCAAATTCTTGATACGGCAGTTTCATGGCGTGCTGCAAACCATCTGCAAAGACTTGAGCGCCGAATTTTTGGACAATCACATTCAGAAAATAATCCTGAAAATTCTTGGCAATACGGCTGACCATGGCAACGCCAACACTTCCACCAAGCAGTGTCAGCACCGTAGGCAAAAAAGCACCCCACTCGAGTGGTTTATTTTCTTGGCTAAAGGCTAATTTCACCAATTGCCCAGTGATGATCGGATCAAGCAGCGAAAAACCCGTGTTGATGGCAGCCAATAATAGAGTAAAAATCACCAAATTGCGATGCGGTTTTAAGTAAGTTAAAAGTATTTTCACGGTGTCCTTTGCTTTGGAGTTTTGAGCTTCCAAACGCAGCATTATAATTTACGCCTCTATGAATGGCAACTCAAATCGAACATAAGCAGTGAACCAACCTAAAATTCTGGTATCCTAACTCCAATGATGCTCGAGTTTCATATCCTTGGCTCCGTCCGTGACCGCCACCAATTCGATGAGGCTTTGTTTACCTCGAGTGGGCGGGTGATTTTCGCGGATTTCGCGGCGGCTAGGCGCTTCGCGGCGGCACTCAATGCCGTGAACCCTGCCCGTAATGCTCGAGCTGGCGATATAAACGCCATGGGCTTGATTGACGAAGTGCTTCACGCCCTCCTGCTCGAGTACCGCGAGCAACACGCCCCGAAACTTTGGACAGAAGCCCTCGAGTCGCTGCGGAGTCAATACGGTGATCGCTTGGATGGCACGCTGAACCGTTTTGCCCAAGAATTCCCACCTACGGCGGTGTATCAACGGCGGCAAAAACTCGAGGATTACCTTGCCAAACCCGAAAACAAGGAAATCCTGCTCGAGGAAATGCTGCTCTTGTGGCTCGAGAATAACAACCCTGCTTTTCATCCGTACCGGGACTTATTCGAGGATGAAGTCGTGGCGCAAAACAGCGCGTACCGCAGTGTCATCTCGAGCTTGGAGTCATGGCTCGAGGCACAACCTGCTTTTACGGCGGCTAGCGGTGTCAGCTTGTGGAAGGCATTACGCACCCCTGCCCTGCTTCACCCTGATTCACTCGAGGCGCAACTCAGAAGCCTGATGGGACGCTTTGGTGGTGTTTTCCAACGCAGAGGATTGGCAGGGCGTTTTGCCACTCTGGAACTCAAACTGCGCGGTGGTTTGGATTTATTTGCCGAGGAAGCCCGTTTTTTTGTGGCGCAGAACGCTCGAGAATTCGGTGGCGGCGGTGAGTTCAAAGCCGAAGCCCAAATCCGCACGGTCTCAAAACAAATGCTCGAGGATGAACCAGAAGCCTTTACACTCGATCAAAGCTGGATGCCTCGGGTGGTGCTGATGGCAAAGAATGCCTTTGTCTGGCTCGATCAACTCTCCAAAAAATACCAGCGTGAGATTCGCACCTTGGATCAAATTCCAAATTCCGAACTCGAGACCCTAGCGCGGTACGGCGTGACTGGTTTGTGGCTGATTGGCTTGTGGGAGCGCAGCGCTGCCAGCAAAGAAATCAAGCATCGCATGGGCAACCCCGATGCGGTGGCAAGTGCCTATAGTTTATGGGATTACTCAATAGCCCACGCCCTCGGCGGCGACCCTGCTCTCGAGAATTTGAAAACCCGAGCTTGGCGTTTTGGAATTCGCATGGCTTCGGACATGGTGCCAAACCACACAGGCATTGATTCGCGTTGGATGGCAGAACACCCCGATTGGTTCTTGCAGCGCAAAGAATCGCCGTACCCGAGTTACACCTATAACTCGCAGAATCTTTCGACGGACAACCGAATGCAGGTCTTTCTCGAGGATCATTACTACGATAAAACCGATGCGGCAGTGACCTTCAAGTACGTCAACAACCACACAGGCGAAACCCGAATTATCTACCACGGTAACGACGGCACAAGCCTGCCGTGGAACGACACCGCGCAACTTGATTACATGAACCCTGCGGCTCGAGAAGCCGTAATTCAAACCATTTTCCGCGTGGCAAGGCAATTCCCAATCATTCGCTTTGATGCTGCCATGACCCTTGCCAAGCGCCACATCAAACGCCTCTGGTTTCCCGAACCCGGAAGCGGCGAAGGCATCGCCTCAAGAAACGAATACGGCATGACCAAAGACGAATTTGACCGCATCATGCCCCAAGAATTCTGGCGTGAAGTCGTGGACAGAGCCGCCTTTGAAGTGCCAGACACGCTGCTTTTAGCCGAAGCCTTTTGGATGATGGAAGGTTATTTTGTCCGCACCCTTGGAATGCACCGCGTGTATAACAGCGCCTTTATGGTGATGTTGCGCGATGAACGCAACGCTGAGTACAAGGACGTGATTAAGAACACCCTCGAGTTTGAACCTGAAATCTTAAAGCGCTACGTGAATTTTTTGAGCAACCCCGACGAGAAAACCTCGGTTGAGCAATTTGGCAAAACCGACAAATACTTTGGCATCATGACCCTTTGCGCCACTCTGCCCGGACTGCCGATGCTTGGACATGGGCAAATTGAAGGTTTCACCGAGAAATACGGCATGGAGTACCAACGCGCCTATTACGATGAAACACCTGATTTGGGTTTTATGGCGCACCATGAAAGCCAGATTTTTCCACTCCTAAAAAAGCGCTATTTGTTTGCTGAAGTCGAGCATTTTGCCTTGTACGATGTCAACCACGACCATGTCTTTGCTTATTCCAACCGCGCTGGCAACGAACGCGCTCTGATTTTCTATAACAACTCGACGCACCAAGCTAACATCAGCATCAATGCTTGCCTCTACAATGAACGCCCATCCAACCTAGCCGAAGCCCTGCACCTATCCAACGCCAGCAACCGTTATGTCGTTTACCGCGATAATGTCAGTGGTCTCGAGTACATCAAAAACAGCGCCAAAATCCTCGAGCAGGGCTTCCCGATGCAGTTAGGCGCGTATGCTCGAGCTGTGCTGCTCAACTGGCATGAAGTCCAAGACTCGGACGGGCGTTATGCCAGACTCGAGTCTATGCTTGGTGGGCGCGGCGTGGAAAACGTCGAGCTGGCAGTGCAAGAACTGTACTTGGAGAAAATCCTCACTCCTTGGAATGAACTGGTCAACTCGAGTCATGCTCGGGCGCTGCTCGAGCCAACACCGAAATTATTTGGCGAACTCGAAGCCAAAGCCAAATCCTTGGCTGACGGCATCGAAGCGCACACCAAAAAGAATTTGCTCGGCGCAATGTTCGCCGTTGGACTTCGCTCTGACTTAGAAGACATCAAAGCCACAACTGCTGAACAAACCCTCGAGTCATTGGCATTTGCCACCGTGAAGCGCGTAGCCATGCTGACCGAAGAAACCCCGCAAGCCCTAGCCACCGATTGGTTACTCACCCGACAACTCGAGCGAGCCTTCCGCGACACCAGCAACGGCAACGCCAAACGAAGCGCGGCTCGAGTCTTGCTGCTTGTCAACACCCAAGAAGCCATCGAGGAAGCCAAAACCACCCAAGCGATTCTCGAGCCAATTGCTTCTGACCCCAACGCCGAAGCTGCAATAGGCTTAAACACCTTTGAAAACAAGCGCTACGTCAACGCCGAAGCCCTATCCAGCACCATCGAAAGCGCCAAACGAATCTCGAGCCAAACCAAACTGCTCGACAAAGCCGAAAAATCCGTGATTGAAAACGGCTACAGCCTTGATTTCCCAACCAAACCCAAGAAAACCAAAGCCCCCACAACCCCAAAATCCCTGAAAACCAAAACCACAAGCAAATCCAAAAAAACCACCGTAGGGGCGAGGCACGCCTCGCCCGACCCTGCCCAAGCCCAA
>JAAFJQ010000148.1 GCA_013298185.1 Deinococcales bacterium | reverse complement strand
AGCGAAGTTCTTGACGTTATGACTGTCATTTTGTAGGTCGCGGGCGAGTTGCAGGATGGTTTGCTCGAAATCAGTTTTGGGTTTCATCATTGGATTTTACGGCTTTGTCCAAAGCGCGGCTACACCCTTTTAGAGCGTGCAAGCGGTTACGAAATACCAAAAAATGTTATAATCAGATTCATGGCAAAGATTTTGGTGCTGGACGATGAGGCTTCATTGTTGCGCCTGATTGTCACCATTCTCGAGCAAGCTGGACACACTGTTACCAGTTTCCAAAAACCACTTGAAGCCTTAGCAGCTTTGGAAAGTTTTACGCCCGATGCGATTATTTCCGATGTCTCCATGCCAGTCATGACAGGACTTGAATTCTGCGAAAAAGTACGCCAACAACCACACCTACAAACCACACCATTTTTGTTTTTAACTGCCCTCAGTCAACGCCTTGATGTCCGAGCAGGAATGAATGTTGGCGCTGATGATTACCTCTTAAAACCCTTCACGCCCAACGAAATCCTCGAGGCACTCGAGGTTCGTCTAAAACGAGCCGCATTAATTTATCAAAAACCACAAATCACCGATGGTATTTTACATGCCAAAGCCCTCGGTGGGGTTGGGGTGATTTACAAAGGCATTGAAGTCAACTGGGCTTCTAAAAAAGCGGCTGAGTTTTTCTTTTACCTGCTCGAGCGACCCAATGGTGTGACCACTTGGGAAGCCGCCGAAGCCTTATGGCGCGACAAAGACGAATCTCGAGCCGCCAGTGTTTTTCACACCACCCTGCATCGTTTACGCAAAACCTTGGATGAAGATGTGGTCTTTACCAAGAACCGGCGTTACCACTTAAAAACCGATCTTGACCTTGTCTTTGATGTCACCGAATACCAAAACTTGGTGCGTCAAGCCCAACAAAACCCCGAAGTTGAACTCTTTGCCGAGGCGATCAAGTTATACGCAGGTGCATACATGGCAGGCTGCGATTCCGTCTGGTGCGAGGACAAACGCGAAATGCTTCATGCCACCCATCTCAGTCTGCTGCTCGATGCCTCGCGTTTCGCTGAAAGCCACAATGATCTACGCCGCGCGGCTTGGTACGCCCACCTTGCCACCCAACACGAGACGTATGCTGACCAAGCCTGGACAGCCTTGGCTCGAGTGTACGAAACCCTAGGCGACACCCGCCGAGCTGAACGCGCTCGAGCGCGAATGAACGCTTGGGATGACTAAGTACACTGTAAACTAAGTACCTGCCTTCTCGAGACGGCACAAGTCAGAGAGGCTGAGATGGCTTGTTTTGTGCCATGAGCGTGGCTTCGGATTCTGAGTGTAGCTTCAGATTGACTCAGCATGATGGATGTTGGGTCAAGTCAGATATTTATGAACTGTTGACAAACGTTATAATTTGTTACAAAATGTTGGAGTCTGTAAAAATATAGGAGGCAATATGAAAACGTACTGGAAAGCTCTTCTCGCAGCATCGCTTTTGGGTGGCACAGCCGTGGCGGTGATCACCTCGGTTTCAGCACAAAGTGGGGTAACGATCCGTCTGGCATGTGGCACAGTCGGTAGTCAGCAAGCCTTGTGTAAATCAGCCGCCGACAAGTGGGCAGCCAAAACTGGTAACAAAGTCGAAGTCCTGCCCAACGTGGCTTCTTCCAACGAACGGCTGGCTTTGTTTCAGCAGCAACTCTCGGCAGGTTCTTCGGACGTGGATATTTACCAAATTGAAAACATTTGGCCCGGACTTTTGGCAGATTATTTTGTTGACATGAAAGATTATGTTCCTGAATCAACCATCAAAGAGTTTTTCCCAAGCATGATCGAATCTGACACCGTGGACGGGAAATTGGTTGACTTACCATGGTACGGCGATGCTGGCTTATTGTACTACCGCAAGGATTTGCTCGAGAAATACGGCTATAAAACCCCGCCAACCACTTGGTCACAACTGACCACCATGGCAACCAAAATCCAAGCTGGGGAACGCAAAGCCAATCCCAATTTCTGGGGTTATGTTTGGCAAGGCGCAGCGTATGAAGGCTTGACTTGCGATGCACTCGAGTGGGTCTTCTCCCATGGTGGTGGAACAATCGTGGATAAAGCAGGGAACATCACGATCAATAATCCTCGAGCCGCCGCCGCTTTGGAAATGGCTGCCAAGTGGGTTGGTACGATTTCACCCAAAGGTGTGACCACCTATGCCGAAGAGGAATCTCGAGGCGTTTGGCAAGCTGGCAATGCGGCTTTTATGCGTAACTGGCCTTACGCTTTCCCGCTTGGCAATGGCGATACCAGTCCGATCAAAGGTAAATTTGATGTCACGGTCTTGCCCAAAGGTCCTGGCTCGGCTGGGCGTAACGCTGCCACCTTTGGTGGGCATAGTTTAGCGGTCAATCGTTTTTCTAAGAATGCCAAAGTCGCGGCTGATTTGGTGGTGTACTTGACCAGTGCCGAAGTTCAAAAAGAACGGGCGATTGTTGGTGGTTATAACCCATCACGTCCAGCGATTTACAAAGACGCTGATGTCCTAAAAGCCAGTCCGTTCTTGGGGCGCTTATTCGGTGTTTTCACCAATGCGGTGGTGCGTCCAACCACAGTTACGGCTACCAAATACCCTCGAGTTTCAGAAGCCTTCTGGAATACTGCCAATTCGGTCTTGACTGGTAAAACCAAAGCTGCTCCTGCCTTAAAAGCGCTCGAGGAAGAACTGACACGGATCAAAGGCGCAAAGTGGTAAAAAACTAAAATCCTCTTTCCTGCTCGGGGTTTCTCGAGCAGGTTTTTCTGTTCTTAAAAAGGATTGATTGTGCTGAATCTCAAAAACAAAGATCTTTCCAAAAAACAGTCTTCGCTGGCAGCATGGCGCACCCGTACTGCATGGTTTTTCTTGGCTCCTAGTTTGATTATTTTGCTGTTGGTGGCAGCCTATCCGCTTTTTAGGACGTTCCAACTGAGTTTTTTTGATGTCAGTATCCTCAAATTCCCACTGCAAGCCACTTGGGTTGGTTTTGATAATTATGTGGCGCTGTTTAGCGATCCACGTTGGTGGCGTTCGGTTTGGAACACGGTGGTCTTTACGTTTTACTCGGTTGGCATCGAAACCGTACTTGGTTTAACCATTGCCCTGATTGTTCACAGTGAATTTCGTGGGCGTGGCTTGGTTCGTACCGCCATGCTCGTACCCTGGGCGATTCCGGGGGTGGTCTCGAGCCAGATGTGGCGTTGGATGCTGAACGATGTCTATGGCGTGATTAACGACTTGTTCATGCGTTTGCGAATCATTCGTACCCCGATGGCTTGGTTGGCAGAACCAGCTTTGGTCTTGCCTGCTTTAATCATGATTGATGTCTGGAAAACCACACCATTTATGGCTCTGATTTTATTGGCGGGTTTGCAGGGGATTCCCAAGGAACTCTATGAGGCGGCTCGAGTGGACGGGGCAAGTCCTGTTCAACAATTCTGGCGGATTACTTTGCCGCTCTTGCGTCCGAGTTTATTGGTGGCACTGATTTTCAGAACCCTCGATGCCCTGCGGGTTTTTGACATGATTTACATTGTTGCGGGTACGCAAATCGAAACCATCAGCATGTCAATTTATGCACGTCAGCAACTGATTAGCTTTGGTTCACTTGGTTATGGCTCGGCAGTGGCGGCGGGGATTTTCCTGATTCTGGCAATGTACATCAGCGTTTATTTAGTCACGCTCAAAGTCGAGGTCAAATGATGATTCAACCACGCAGAAAAAACTTGAGCATTGGGGCAATGCTGAGTAAAGGCTTGTTTTTTGTGGGTGTAGGATTTTTACTTTTTTACTTGTTGTTCCCGTTTTACTGGGCGATAGTCAGCTCATTAAAAACCTCGAATCAATTGTTTGCCACGCCAATCACCTATTTTCCACCAACGCCGCAATGGGTCAATTACCAAACGATTTTCACCACCCAACCTTTTGGGCGTTTTTTGTTCAATTCATTTTTGGTGGCGGGTGGCACGACCTTGTTGTCTTTGTTCATTGGCTTATTTGCTGCGTATGCGATTGGGCGTTTTCAATTCCGAGGTAGACAACCAATTTATTACACCATGCTGGCTGTAACCATGTTCCCATCAATCAGCGTCTTGGGTGGTTTATTTGTGCTGGTGCGTAGCCTTGGGTTGTACGATTCGATTCCTGGGCTGATTTTAACGTATTTACTGTTTACACTGCCGTTCACGATTTGGATTTTGACCAGTTTTGTGCGTGAAATCCCAATGGAACTCGAGGAAGCGGCTTACATTGACGGCGCGACCCCTGTCCAAGCGCTTTTTCGGGTGATGCTGCCCGTGATTGCCCCGGGTTTGGTGACGGCTGGCTTATTGGCGTTTATTCAGGCTTGGAACGAGTTTTTATTTGCCCTGACTTTTACGGTCAATGAGCGCTCGAGAACCGTGCCAGTGGCGATAGCGCTTTTTAGTGGTACAAGCAGTTTTGAATTGCCGTGGAATCAGATCATGGCGGCTTCGGTGGTGGTGACTGTACCATTGTTGGTGTTGGTGCTGATTTTTCAACAACGAATTGTGGCAGGATTAACCGCAGGAGCAGTCAAAGGATAAATCATGCAGAATCAAGTTGTATTGGTCACAGGAGCGGCAGGAGGCATTGGCTCGAGCATCGCTGAAGGTTTCGTGAAGGCAGGGGCGGCTGTCGCCCTTTTAGACCGCCCTAGCGAGGCATTGACTGAACTCGAGACTCGGCTTCGCGGTTTGGGCGCACAAGTGTTGGCTCTACCCGCCGACATCACCAATGCCGAAGAAGTCTCAAAGGCAGTGAACACAACCGTGGCGCAGTTTGGCACGATTGACACGCTGATTAACTCTGTTGGTTTACTGCGCCAAGGGCGGGTGGATGCAATGCTCGAGGCAGACTGGGACGAGATCATGGCAGTCAATGTCAAAGGTGTTTTTCTAGCCTGTAAGTACACCGTGCCAATCATGAAAAAAGCCGCTTCTGGTTCGATTGTGAATTTGTCTTCGGTGTCGGCGTTTGTTGGCTCAGACGGCAGTTTTGCTTATTCTGCCAGCAAAGGCGCGGTGCTGAGTTTGACGTATGGCATTGCCCAAGAACTCGCGCCATTTGGGATTCGGGTCAATGCGATCTGCCCGGGTTGGGTGGATGCTGGTTTTACGCACCAAGCCATGAAAGTCGCCTCAGACCCAAATATGCTGCTCGAGCAAGCCAAAAATGCTCATGTGCTAGGGCGAATGGCAGCCCCGAGCGAAATTGCTGATGCCGCGCTTTTCTTGTCCTCTAAAGCCGCTTCGTTCATTACTGGAACAGCGCTGAATGTGGATGGCGGTTTTATGATTAAGCGCTAACGGGCAATGCGTACATCTATGCCCATGTCGCGCAAACTCGAGACATCAGCGCTTGGGGCATTGCTGTCGGTGATGATGGTCTGAATTTGGCTCAGTGGAAGCAGTAAAGACAGTGAACGCTGTCCAAATTTACTCGAGTCGAGCATCAGCACAACATGATCCACACTGGCTGCCATGGCGCGTTTGACTTGAATCTCGAGCAGGTTGGGGTCGGTTACACCACCTTCTAAGGTCATGCCACTGGCGCTTAAGAAAAGGGTTTTACCGCGTATTTCCCTAAAGAACTGCTCGGCTTGTGGTCCAACAAAGGTGTGCGAGATTTCGCGCAGAATCCCACCGCAGCACATCACGCTTAAATCGGGTAGAAGCGAGGCGGCTTCATTGACTGTCTCGAGTCCGTTGGTCATGATTGTCAGGTGCTTGTGGCGCAAGTGCTTGACCATGGCAGAAACAGTTGTGCCAGCCTCGAGGATGATAAAATCGCCATCTGAAATAAAGTTCTGAGCGGCGTACTTGGCGATTTGTTCTTTTTGTTTTTTATGAACTTGGCGTTTGGTGAAATAAATTGGTTCATTGTTGTTGTCAGTCTCGGTTTGAACCGCACCACCACGTACAAATCGCAGTTTTCCAAGACTCTCGAGGATTTTCAGGTCGCGGTAAATGGTCATGTGCGAGACGGCAAATTGTTGGCTGAGCTGTTCAGCGCTGACCGTACCTTGGGTCGTGACCAAGCCTGCAATCAGGTTGCGGCGTTGTTCGGTGAGCATTTTGCTGTTGACTTCGCTGCTTGGCATGGGGAATCTCTGATTGGTAGCATAGCGCGGTTGTGGCGCACGGGTCAATCAGATGATGGGTTTCAATGTAACTTGTTAAACTGTTATATCTTGTTATATAATGTGATAATTCGTTGTAAATTCCAATCCTCAATAAAAAGGACAACGTTCATGAACTTAGAATACCTCAAACTCTTTGATCTCAACACCGCTCAAATCGAATCCATGCCACTGACCGAACGTCGTCTCAGTCAGCTTTCTGGTTGCTTTGCCGATGCAAGGGCTTACCAAGCTGCGCTCGAGCAAAGCGACCCTGTTATTTACAGTGTCTCGAGTTATGAACCAGCCCACTCAGACGGTGACCTACATATTGGACTTGGGCGAATCATGCCCGGTAAAGTCGGTGACGAATTTTATTTAACCCGAGGGCATCTGCACACTTGGCGCGAAGCCGCCGAGATTTACATTGGCTTAAGTGGTCAGGGTCAAATGCTACTCGAAGTCGAAGGCGGGGCTGTCTCGAGCCTGAGTTTGAGTCCGCAGAGCATCGTTTACGTTCCTGGTCACACGGCACACCGCACCGTCAACACAGGATTCAGTCCGCTTTTGTACTTGGGTATTTATCCCGCAAAAGCAGGGCATGATTACGCCAGCCTAACAGAGCATAATTTCCGTCAAATGGTACTTGATGTACAAGGCTCGGTACAAACTATCTTGCGTTCAACGTGGCTCGAGTCTCGAGGAGGCAGCTCATGAATTACATCACCAAACCGATTCCCGAAGTTCAACCCGAGATTGCTTTGGTCACGCGTCCGTGGGGTTCGTTTAAGCAGTATGCCAACAATGCTGAAACCACCGTCAGTCTGATGACCGTGCTGCCCTATCAACGCCTGAGTTTGCAGTCTCACACGGCTCGAGCCGAACTTTGGATTGCCTTGGATGATGGCGCTGAAGTCCAAATCAACGATGACTTGTTCTACCCCAAAGCGGGCGAAGAACTCTGGATTCCCGCTATGGCACGGCATCGGCTCTCGAGTACCGGTCCTGTGGTGCGGGTTCTCGAGGTTGCTTTTGGCAATTGGCAACAAGCCGATATTCAGCGCTTTGAAGATGATTATGCTCGCCCAAAAGAGGGTGACACCGCGTGATGTGGCGCAAAACCACCCAAGACTTAGCCCCGGTCAAGCATCCAGTTACCGAACTTGGAGTTTATGACATCTACCCCGCCTTTAAGTTAGAAACAGGCAAGATGCAATGCGGTTTCGAGGCTTTGGCTGAGCAAATCGCTGACCAACAATGTGTGATTCTGGATGGGTACATCGGGGTTTTCTGGGAGGATTTCCGCCAGAAGCTAAGCTCGGCACTCGAGGACAAGGGCATCAAAGCTACTTGGACAAACATCAATTCAGCCCTTTTCCCCCCCGAGCTAATAGATGTCTTGGTGCAGCCCTTTCTTGGTGGTCATGACCCGATTTTTGGAACAAGGTTCACAGGTGTTTTAGAAGATTTTTTTGACTTGACCAAGCTGATAGCCTTACAACCCAATCCAGAAACGCCACTGAACATTATTTATGGTTGCGGTGCAGCCTTATCGGGTTGGACGGGCATGAACATGTATTTGGATGTTCCAAAAAACGAAATTCAATTTCGCGCTCGAGCAGGAAAAGTTCTGAATCTTGGAACTGCCGAAGTAACCGACGCAAAAACCATCTATAAACGAATGTACTTTGTGGACTGGATTGTGCTGAACGCCCACAAAGCCAAGCTGCTGCCAAAACTGGATTTGATGGTGGATGCCCAACGCCCAGATGAACCTATGTTGATGCACGGCATTGATTTTAGGGCTGCCCTCGAGACCATGACAAAGAATTTCTTTCGGGTTCGTCCGTGGTTTGAACCCGGTCCGTGGGGCGGGCAGTGGATTAAAAAACACATCCCAGCCTTACCCCAAGATGCACCCAATTACGCTTGGAGTTTTGAGTTAATCACCCCCGAAAACGGCGTGCTGCTCGAGTCAGATGGCTTGCTGCTCGAGGTTTCGTTTGATTACTTGATGTTCTACAATTCTGTAGCGGTTCTGGGGCAAGCTGCCAAGCGCTTTGGTTTTGATTTCCCAATTCGCTTTGATTGGTTGGACACGATCAAAGGCGGAAATTTATCGTTGCAAGTCCATCCCAGTCCCGAGTATGCCAAGCAGCACTTTGGTGAGTCTTTCACCCAAGACGAAACGTACTATATGCTCGAGTGCGAGCCAAACGCCGAAGTCTTCTTGGGTTTTCAAGATACGATTGATCCCAATCAGTTCAGAGCTGCGCTCGAGCAGAGCTACACGCAAAACACGGTGCTTGAAGTGGATACTTTTGTGCAGCGCCACAAAGCAAAAAAACATGATTTGTTCTTGATTCCTCACGGCACAATCCACTGCTCGGGCGTTGGTGGTTTGGTGCTTGAAATCAGCGCCACGCCGTATATTTTTACCTTCAAGATGTACGATTGGTTGCGCTTAGACTTAGATGGGCAACCACGCCCCATGAACATTGCTCGAGCCTTTGAGAATCTGAATTTCACGCGGCGCGGCGATGCGGTGCAGAAACTGATTTCACAACCAATCATGCTTGAATCCGGCGAGGATTGGCAGATTGTTTCATTGCCGACCCACCCAGACCATTTTTATGAGATTGACCGTCTCGAGTTTGGTCAATCCATCGAACTTCAAACCGAAAATTCTTGTCATGTCCTGTGCTTGGTCGAAGGGACAGCCGTTCTGCTCGAGACTGCCAATGGTTTACAGCAGCGTTTTAACTACGCCGAGACTTTTGTGATTCCAGCCGCCGCCAAGTCTTACCGCTTAACCAACCAAGGCGCAACCCAAGCCAAGGTGATTCGGGCTTATGTGCGTCCACTCGAGAATAGCCTATGACAGAGTTCGTACTTGGCATAGATGGCGGCGGCACCAAAACCTTAGCGGCGATTTGTGATTCAACTGGTCAGGTGCTTGGAACAGGTCAAGCAGGGGCTTCAAACATTGATGATGTTGGACTCAAGGCTGCCACGCAAAACATTGCACAAGCTGTGTCCAAGGCTCGAGCCGAAGCAAAACTCGAGGCTGCCAAATTCTCAGCCGCATTCTTGGGCTTGGCTGGTATTGTTTCGCACGAAGACCGCCAATTGGTGCATGGTATTGCCAAAACACTTGATCTAGCCCCACTGGTCGGGGTTGACCACGATTGCCGCATTGCCCTCGCGGGGGGATTGTCTGGACGGGCTGGGATTGTGCTGATTGTTGGGACTGGCTCGAGTTGCTACGGCGTGAACCAAAAAGGTCTGGCATGGCGCTCGGGTGGTTGGGGTTCGCTGATTTCCGATGAAGGCAGTGGCTACGACATTGGCAAACAAAGCCTGATTGCGGCGGTGCGAGACATTGATGGACGTGGCGCAAAGACTGGATTAACCGACCTGATGCTAAGCTCACTTGGTATTTCCAACCCAGACCAAATTCTGCATCGGTTGTACGTGACTGGTCTGACTCGAGCCGAAATTGCTGCACTTGCTCCGCCAGTTCTCGAACTTGCCCAAAACGGGGATGCCGTGGCACTGGCAATTCTGCGAAAAGGTTGGGTGCAACTCTCCGAGTGCGTCGTGGCGGTTACACAAAAACTAAAACTCGAGCCACCCGAAATTGTGCTGGTTGGCGGGATTGCCACAGGCAATTCATGGGTCAAGCAAGAGCTGCAAAACGTGATTCTCAAAGCACTGCCACAAGCTAAATTCTCAAATCCAGAATTATCACCTGTGCTTGGAGCGTGTTTACTGGCACAAGGTTTACGAATATCAGGAGGCTAAATGCGAATTCAACATCCAGAGTACCTACACATGCTCGAGATCAACCCTGAAACTGGTTTGCCAAACGCCATTGTCTTGCCCAATAAAGCCAAGGCTCGGGTTGTGTTGAAGAATTTTCGGATTGAACTGCAATCGGGTGGCACAGAAGTTCGTTCTGCCACAGGCGGGATTGATTATGAAAACGCCGAGACGGTCACTGGAACGCTTCCCAATGGCGCACCGACTTGGTACTCGAGT
>JAAFJQ010000146.1 GCA_013298185.1 Deinococcales bacterium | reverse complement strand
TAAGTACCTCCCTGAAATGTTTTAGCGTTTTTTGCTAAAACATTTCCGACCAAGCGACCCTGCCCGTCAGGTGCGTCTTAGGGTCAAGAACGGGAGTAAGGACAGCGTATCTACCGCTGTAATGGCAGAATTGCCGCTTTTTGAAAATTCTAAAATGAAAGCGGTAGATACTTAAGTTGTGTTCATCAGTCGCGTTGTTCGATTGATGAACCGACTAAAAAGAGTAGCAAAAAACCAAATTAACGCTTGAACGACAGTTTGATCGCGCTTTTCGGTCAAACGAAAGTGATTAAGTTGATTTGGTGTAAGCCCAACAGAAGTCGCTTGTGCGGGGGAGGGGTGTTGCACAAGCGACCCCAGTATCAGTTCACACCCAAGTCATGAAAAATTTGTGAAGCCGTGTAGACTATTCCTATGAACTTAGACCAAGCCCAGCATCTGATCAAAGAACGCATCCACGGCACTCGCAAAGGGAGTCTCGAGCCAGCTTATCTGCATTCTGTTCGGGTTTCGCAAAGCCTCGAGCGCCTTGGCTTTGGTGCCGATGTGGTCTTAGCTGGAATGCTGCACGACATTGTTGAAGATGGCAACACCAGCTTAGCTGAACTCGAGCAGCTGGGTTGTAACCCCCATGTGCTGACCTTGGTGGATTTGTCCAGTCATAATATGCTCGAGCCTGCCAGCACCAATTTAGAAAAAGACCAACGCTGGGCCGGTATGGTCGCACGGCTCGAGCAAGCAGGCAACACCGAAGCATGGGCGGTTAAATTAGCGGATTTACTCGATAACTTGCGCGGTTGTCATCAACTCAAACCAGAACGCCAAGCGGTCTTCCTCGAGATCAAAGCCCCGACCTATTTGCGTTTGACCAACACGGTTTTAGGACAACATCCGCTCTGGCGCGAAGTGCTGCTCGAGTGGGCGGCTTTTGGTGAAGCCAAGTACCGCGCTTTGTTGGCATCATGACCTCGAGAACGCCCTTGTCAGAGGCTTCTTAAATTCGGGTAGAATGGCGCGTTATGAAAGAGATTATATCCGACGCAAAATCGCGCATGGGCAAAGCCATCGAAGCCTTAGAGCATCATTTGAGTGTGCTTCGCACAGGTCGAGCCAATCCCGGGATGCTGCAAAAAATCAGCATGGATTACTACGGCTCGGAAATGCCAATCAATCAAATGGCGAACATCACCGCGCCAGATGCTCGCACTTTGGTAGTCTCCCCTTTTGACCGCTCGAGTTTGGCTGGCATTGAAAAAGCCATCCGCGATTCAGACCTTGGCTTAAACCCTGCCAACAAAGGCGATGCGCTTTATATTACGATTCCCGCCCTGACCGAAGAACGCCGCAAGGACTTGGTGAAAACCGCGCATAAATACGCCGAGGAAGCCAAAGTTGCGATTCGCAATGTCCGCCAAGATGCCAATAAAGCCGTGAAGCAACTCGAGAAAGACAAGCTCGCCAGCCAAGACGAAGTCAAACGTGGCGAAGCTGACGTGCAGAAAATCACCGATGAGCATATTGGCAAAGTAGACAAGGTTCTCGAGCAGAAAGAATCAGATATTCTAGGTGGTTAAACGTGGCGAACGGTCTTGACCTCGCGGATTATGATTTTCTACTGCCCGAATCTCGGATTGCCCAAGTTGGCGCTGAACCAAGAGACTCGAGCAAACTCTTAGTCGTACCGCGAGGCGGATTTTCTTTTCAGCACAAGATTTTTCGTGATGTCCTCGAGTATCTTCAGGCTGGCGATGTGATGGTGATTAACCAAACCCAAGTCATCCCAGCTCGGCTTGAAGCACGAAAATCCACAGGGGCAAAACTCGAGGTACTGCTTTTACGAGAACTCGAGCATCTGGTTTGGAGTGCGTACTTGAAGCCCGCCAAGCGCGTGGCTATTGGTGGCACACTCGAGTTTGGACAAGGTCTGACCGCGACCATCGAGCGAATTCTCGAGGATGGCGCTCGGGTGTTGAAATTCTCTGAGGACGTCAAGCCGCATTTATCGAACCTCGGTGCAATTCCACTGCCGCCGTACATCCAAGACAGTCAAGCCGCTCGAGCGCGGTATCAAACGGTCTATGCCAAAGACGCTGGTAGTGTGGCAGCACCCACGGCAGGACTGCATTTCACACCTAGCCTGCTCGAGGACGTCAAACAAAAGGGCGTGAACATTTGCCCACTGACCTTGCACGTTGGCGCAGGAACATTCAAACCAGTGCTTGATGATATTGAAAGCCACACCATGCACAGCGAACCATTCAGCATCCCCGAAAGCACCGCCGAAGCGATTACCCAAGCCAAACTCGAAGGCAAACGAGTGATTGCGGTTGGCACAACCAGTGTCCGCGCCCTCGAGACAGCTTGGGATGGGCAGCAACTACGCACTGGACAGCAAGAAAGTGCTTTGTTCATTCGCCCACCGCAAACCCTGCGAATGGTGGACGCGATGATCACCAATTTTCACTTGCCACGCTCGACGCTGCTGATGCTGATTGCTTCTTTTGCGGGTTTTGACACGATGAAAGCCGCGTACCAAACCGCCCTCGAGTTGGACTACCGATTTTACAGCTTAGGCGACGCAATGCTGATTCTTTGAAGCGGCTCAGAGCTTTGAATCTAGCGATTCATGCTGTGACTGACAAGTGCAAATTTTTGTTACGGTTGCTGTAACGCTGTTTCTTTAGAGTGCTTTGCATACTCGAGACTCGGGTATTTGGAGGCTTTGATGAAACGATTTGGGATATTGGGATTACTTCTTGCAGCAGCATTGGTGGCATGTCCACAGCCTCAGCCGCAGCCTCAACCACTGCCGCCCGGCACGATTGGCGCAAGCGGTGGTACTGTCACCTCGAGCAACGGCGTTGCCAGTGTGACCTTCCCGGCAGGGGCATTAAGCACCGACACAGCAATCACGATTTCTGAGAACACCAGTCCTCCAGCCGTGCCGAACAACCAAAAAATGATTGCAGGCAAAACATTTACTGTAGCGGGTGGCTCAGGTAACTTTGCCAGCCCAGCCAGCCTGAAAATCAATCTCACACCAAGCGAAATTGCGGCGCTTGGATTGCGTGGATTACGCCCACAAGCCCTGATTTCTCAGGTGGTAGCGTTGCAACTTGGCGGGACGACTTGGACAAATATTACGTTCACTTTTGACACCAACACCAACACCGTGACCATCAACATTCCGGGCTTTGGCACATACACATTGGTTGTACCGAACACACCCCCACCAGCCCCAACACTCTCGAGCATCGCACTGACCTGTAATCCAACCAGCATTGCCGTGACTGCCACCAGCACTTGCAGCGCCATTGGTAAGGACTCGAGCAATGTCAACTTGAATCCACAACCGACCTTTACTTTTGCCTCGAGTGATACGGGTAAAGTAGGAGTCTCGAGTACAGGTGTGGTGACGGGTGTGGCGGCTGGCTCGAGCAACATCAACGCCAGCAGTGGCGGGATAACTTCTAATGCAGTGGCGATTACGGTTACGGCTGCCCCAAGTGGTGGTGGTGTGACTTTTGTTTCAACCAATCCATCGGCTCGAGGCAAAGCGATTAGTGCCACTGGGCGGGTATTCTTGACAACTGTCAACCAAACAACAGGCTATTCACTTGGGTTTACTTACGATGGCACAACCACTACAGCTTTGCCCGCGTTACCAAGCGGTTACATTGGCGTTTCGACCAATATCTATGCAAGTCCGTGTATCAATTCCAGCGGCGATGTTGCATTCACAGCCTTCAAAACAGGGCAAGTCAACCATGCCTTATTCTTTGATAAAACCGCCAATAGTGTCAGCGAAATTCCGTTTGGCGACGAGAATTTTGTCTTTGGTTGCAATGACTCAAAACAAGTGGTGGCTTCTAATTTCAACTCGGGTCAGAAAACGCATTTCTTATGGCAATCTGGCGATGTAAGTGCAACTCAACTCTCGAGGACTTCACCAAACGGGGTTATTGGTTATCGAGCAAGAAGCATCAACAATTCTGGAACTATTCTTTTCCCAGACGGTATCTTAAAAAGCACCACCTTTATGGCTGTACCCCTTCCTCAGTCTAGCTCGCTCAATGCAGTTGGTTTAACCACGGCTGGAACGGTTTATGGTGCGGTGGGTTCGAGCCAACTGTTTAAGTGGAACGAAACGGATGTGGCAGTCACACAACTTGGAACTCCGTCTGGACAATTGCAAAGTCAAAGTCTTTTCGTCATTGGTGTCAACAACAACGGCGATGTTCTGCTCAGGGTCACTGGTATGGCATCGAGTACCGACTATCAATATTGGTTGTACAAAAACAGCACCTTCAGCCAAGTTACTGTTCCGAACTACAGCATTCTCGAGGCAATTGGTATCAGCGATGATGGTTCTGTTCTGCTGAATGTTTTTAATTCCGAAAATTTTGGCAACAATTACCGCGTTGCGCTGGTCAAACCATAATCAATTGCTGAAGTTGAAAAAGCTCGAGCCATGCGCCTTGGCTCGAGCTTTTTACAGTTCTTTACTTTCCCATCCCCCAATACTTTTGCTCTCGAGGTCAAAGACCACCCCGACACCAAGCACTGGTTTGCCACTTAACCCATTGGCGTACTGATGACTCGAGATTTGCTGCACAGCCATTTCTAGTGTACCACCGATTTTCAGTTCAAAAATAATGTAGTGCGTGTCGGTCTCGAGCAGCGTGTCCATGCGCCCTAGGCTGGTCTGCACTTGGGACTGCACGCGAAAGCCTGTGCTAATCAGCATTAGATGCAGCAAACTATGCACATACGCTTCTTGTTTTGGAAAGATTTCATATGGCACTCGAGCAAACATTTGGTTAATGGCGGCAAAAAACCCTGCCCAATCCAAGTTCAGCAAAGTGCGCCGCAAGGTAAAACTGAGTTGATCCACTTGGTGTGGGAACATCTGTCCATACTCGAGCAGCAAGCCACTCGAGAAGGCACTGCGGACTTCTTCATTCGGGTATGTCAGTTGGTAACTCGTGCCGTTTAAGCTCCGTGCGATGTGATGAATGGTTAAATACCCTGTTTGGAACATCAAAGAAACTGCATCCAACGGGTCTATGTCAGCTACCGAAATTGCCCTGTCGCTCATGCCAATGTCTTCAAACTCGAGTGGGTTGATTTGCTGGTTGCGGATTAACTCGAGCAGAAAAGTGGGCGTGCCAGTGGCGTACCAGTACGACTTAAATTCTTTGTTCTCGAGGAACAGCAAAAACGAAAATGGGCAGTAAACCCGTTCTTTACCAGTCCAAGAGTAACCGTTGTACCAGCGCTTGGTGGCTTCCCAAAACGCTTCTGAGGTGGAATTTAAGTTTTCTAAAATCGGTGGAATAAACGAGCCAAGGTTGGTTTCGATTTCTTCTAGAGTGTAACCGCATAAGGTGTTGTAATTTGGATTGAGGCTGATGTCTTGCAGATTGTTTAAGTCTGAAAACAGACTTAATTTGCCAAACTTGGAAACTCCAGTTAAGAACACCAAATGCAGGTAAGCATCAAGTGGTTTTAATGTGCCGTACACACTTTTCAGCGTGGTTTGATGAATTTTGCGTTTTTCTGGCTCGAGCAGGTAATCAGTCAGGGGTTTGTCGTACTCGTCTATCAGCACCACGACTTTGCCGCGTTTGCTGAGTTCGATAATCAGTTCTCGGAAGGCATCTCTGGCATTGCTGCCTTGGAGTTCGTAATCATATTCCTGGGCTTCTATCCGCAACCAGTCAACAATCCCTTCGTCCAGTGTTTTGGTGGTGAAATTGATGTTACTAAAATCTAGGCGAATCATTGGGCGCGGCATAAAATCATGATGCTTCTCGAGCCATAAGCCGCTAAATAAGTCTTTG
Organism: Deinococcales bacterium; assembly: GCA_013298185.1. Classification (GTDB taxonomy): domain Bacteria; phylum Deinococcota; class Deinococci; order Deinococcales; family JAAFIG01; genus JAAFIG01. Next base: position 4,432 of record JAAFJQ010000146.1, on the reverse strand, counting down.
CGACCAGCAAATACGGCTTTGATGGTGGACAGCAATAAGGATTTCCCAAAGCGTCTTGGGCGCGATAAGAAATACCGCCCTGTCTCGAGCAGCGGCGCGAGTAATTTGGTTTTGTCCACATAAACCATGTTGGCTTCTCGTAGCGTGGTGAAATCTTGAATTCCGATTGGCAGGCGCATATTTGTATTCTACTCTTTTGCCATTCGAGAAGAATTAAAGCTGTGAAAGACACCCCAAGTGTTTTGGATACACTCAAAAATAGTTTTTTCGCGTTACAATGCAGTCCATGTCACTCGAGGCTGCACATACCGCCATTTCCGAGGTACTGCACTTGGCTTGGGCGGATACCTTGCGTGCCAAACCTCAAGTGCTGCTGCTCGAGGGGGCGGCTGGACTTGGTAAAAGTCATGCGATGCGCGGTTTGGCTGGCAGCATCAAATCGGGTTTGGTGTTGTCTTGTGCTTCGGGCGGCTGGTTGGCTGCGGCGTTGCGTGGTTCATTTGCGGCACTGCAATCCGAGCGCGATCCTGCTTTTCTCGAGGCAGCACGGCGGCTTGTGCCTGAGTTGCCGTGGGCGCGGGTGGCGCAAGCGGTGGTGCTGCCCGACCAATTGACACTTTGGAATGCACTGGCGCTGGCATTTGAACGCCTCGCTAAGCGGGTTGGTGGTTTGGTGTTGCTGCTCGAGGATGCCCATGAAGTCAGTGCGGCTGACTTGGCGGGGGTTCGGGCGTTGTATCGCCGGGCGCTCTTGGGGGCTGCGCCAATGCTGTTTGTGTTGTCAGCTCGTCCAACCGAATCAGATGTACTCGAGGGATTGACCCAAGACTCGGTGCTGCTCGAGGATGCGATGCCACCTAAGCGCTTGGTCTTAGCACCACTTGACCACTTGGGTTTAGAGGCTTTACTACAAAGTCATTTGCACAGCCAAGCTGTGCCTGAAAACCTTAGCTCTTGGCTGATGGCTCGAGCCGAAGGGCATCCGCTGCACACCCTCGAGTTACTGCGTTTTTTACAAGATGGCGGGGCGTTGTACGACCTTGGTTTAACTTGGGTGTTTGACCCGCCCAAAGGCAGGGGCTTACCGAAGAACCTCGAGGCGGTTTTGTTGACCCGAATTGCCAAGGCAAAGCGTGAAATAAGGCTTTGGGCGGTACTGACGGCTGTTTGTGTTTTGGATCGGCAATCGAGTTTACTCGAGATTGCTAAAATCACAGCCATTGCCGTTTCGGATTTATCAGACTTGGCAACTCGGCTCGAGTACCTAGGTTTGCTGCGCGAAGAACTGCAAGTTGGTGAAACGGTTTACGTCGTAGCGCACCCGCTTTTTCCGCCTTTGGTACGAGCGCAACTCGAGCCAACAGAACTGCAAGAACTGCACCTGAAAATAACTGAGGTTCTCACTTCCTTGGTCGAAAAAGCCCGTCATGCCAAAGCTGCTGAGCATCCGCAAGCCGTGCCGTGGTCGGTTGCGGCACTCGAGCAAGCCGCCGCCATCTATGATTATCAACAAGTCGTGACTGAAGCCCAGTTTTTGCTCCCCCGTAATCAAGACCCCAAGGTTTTCTTGACGTATTTGGTGGCATTGCGCGAATTGGGTCAATCAGCAACCATTCTCGAGGAAACCAAAAATCATGATTCCGCCGAGGTTGCTTTGCACCGCGTTTATGCCTTTGATTATGTCGGGCAACGCGAAGCAGCTTTTGAAAGCGCTAAGCAAGGTTTTTTGCAGCATCCAGAGCCAATTCGCACTCGGATTGGGTTTCATTTGGCACGAATGCACATGAACTTTGGGCAGTTTTTGCAAGCCGAAGAAATCCTTGGCAGCCTTGGCCCAGCCGATGACGTGGACAAGACCTTACATTTGTTTGAATGGCAACGTTTTTATTATTATCAAAGCGACCTTAAAAAACAATTGGAAATACTCGAGCAAGCCGAAATCTCGGCTCGAAAATGCCGAACACCACGTTACCTGATGTTGGTATTAAGCAAGAAAGGACTTGCTCTGGCGCAGTATGCAGACTCATCTCGAGCCGAAGCCTTGATGCAGGAGGCTTTACAATTAACCAAAGAATTGGGGTCGGTTGAACGTTTAGCCGAAATGCACAATGACTTTGGTTTGGCTTACTTGATGCGAGGCAAGTATCCAAAAGCCAGTCAGATGTTTGGTGCGGGTTTGCGTTACGCCCAAGCCACCAAAAACAAATTGCAAATGGCTCACGCTTATCAGTTGGCAGGTTCATCAGAATTTGCGATGCTCAGCTTAGAGACTGGTCGGGCATTTATTCAAAAAGGCATTGATTTATTTGACGAAGTCAATTATCCCTTACAAGCTGGCAATGCTCGTTTTTTCCAAGCCTACCTCGAGTCGGTTCAAGGCAACACCGAATTTGTCCAAGCCTTCTTTCATTCCGAACTTGCCAAAGCACCCGAAAAGCTCTACACCTGGCATTCTCAAGCAGGGGAAATGCACTTGAACATCGGTCAATTCACCCAAGCCCTCGAGTTTTACGCCCAAGTTGATGTGGCTGCTTATCCGCCAGATGGTTTGTCCGAACATCATCATCGGTTAAGTATGTGTTACTTGGGACTGGGGCAAGTACAAACCGCTTTTGAACACGCTCAATTGGCACAAAAACACGGTGTAGCCATGGGCAATCAGTGCTTGAAAGCCGAGATCAATTTGGGGACAGCCATTGTTTATTGGTTTCTCGAGCAAGCAGAACAGGCAAAAAGCATTGCCAAACTAGCCCTCGAGGTATTGCAAGCCAACCAAGCCCTTGGACATGGTGTTGTCTATAAGCGGTTGTTCCCCGAAGCCATGCAGTCATTCCAAGAAGTAACCATCCAAGCCAAAAGCCAACTGGCGCATTCGTACCTTCGCACTTTTGGGGTGCTTGGTCTCGAGCTAAACGGTCTTGCCACGCCTTGGCGAGCCTCGAAAGTTCGGGATTTATTGGCATTGCTTTTGATTGCGTATGTCAGCCCAGATGGACCAAAAACCTCCAAAGCGCAACTGATAAACGCACTCTGGCAAGACGAGAGCCTCGAAACCAGCGATGGCAAATTCCGAGTCAGCATCAAACGACTGCGCGATGCCCTCGGCGATGCCGCCACGATTCACAACCAATACGGCATGTATGAACTGCAAAACCTCAAAGCCGATGTCGTCTACTTCTTAGCGGCAATTGAGAGCTTGGACTTCGATGCGGCACTGGGCTGGTACAAAGGCAGTTTCTTACCAGGCATAGATGCTCCAGAGGTCGAAATCATTCGCGCTCAGTTGTGGCAGAATTTCAGAGACACCGCGCTCAAAAGCAGTTATGAAACCCCAAATGCCAATTTGCTCGAGCAACTGCATCACCTCGAGCCTTTGGATGTTGGTGTTTTAGAGCGTTTCCTCGAGGTGATCGCCTCGGATAAATTCCGAGTTGAACAAACCGTATCTCGAGCCAAACATGTTTTTCAGCAAGAAGTCGGGGAACTACCCAAAGTTTTAGCGCACGCCTGACTCAGCCATCTTCTCTAGCTACCTGCGCCATTTGACCAAGTGAATTTGTACTCGAGTCTGATGTACAATAAACTCACTCGGGCAATGGTCGTCTCCGCTCGAGAATTTTATGGAGCGCCAGCCGCGCTCGAGTGGAGTGGAAACCATGCCGAAGTTAAAGCGTCAGCACACCTTCGAGGAATTGTTCGAGGAACAAGAACCAGACATAGTTCCAATTGCGGAAGATGATGAATCCGCACCGTCGCGTACTCGAGGCATCAACCTCAATGCGCCGACGGTGCTTGTCTTAAATGCCTCCTATGAACCACTGCATGTGTGCAGCATTAAACGAGCCATTACCTTACTCATGTCCGACATTGCCATGCGAATTGAAGATAAACTCGATGCGTTTTTGCACTCACCCAGCACCCAAATACCTGTTCCCAGCGTGATTCGCCTTGTCAAGTACGTTAAGCGTCCACCACGTTTTCACATTGCCTTCAACCGCCGCAATGTGTTCCGCCGTGACAACCACGTCTGCCAGTACTGCGCCAAAATCGGCGGTGACTTAACACTCGATCACGTCACCCCACGCTCAAGAGGCGGACGCAACGCCTGGGATAACATTGTCACCGCTTGCCGCGAATGCAACAGCAAAAAGCGTGACCGCACCCCATTTGAAGCCAAGATGAAACTTGTGCGTGAACCATTTGCCCCGAAATTCGTTTTTTCCACTGCTTACGGACAAGCTCCAAAACTCGACCCAGCATGGGAAAAGTACATTGGCTCATGAATGTTGGTGTTATTTGACACCGTAATGCTCGAGACAACAAAAACCCCTCGAGATAATGCTCGAGGGTGATTAATCTTGGTTTATTTTTCCTTGATGTTTGAGTGCAAGAAGCCAGTGTTCCTCGAGGTTACTCGAGGTTCTGTTTAGAA
>JAAFJQ010000147.1 GCA_013298185.1 Deinococcales bacterium | reverse complement strand
AAGCATCTCGAGAACCTGCCGCTTGCAATCTCCAAGGCAAAACTCGAGCCTCGGAGTCGTACCACTCGAGCAGGCTCAGTTGCAGTTTACTTAACTTAAGTAGCGGCATTTGATTTTTGCGTTTCCTGACGAATCCCCAGCGCTAAAAACCCGCCAATAATTGCTATGATGCCCGCCACAATAAACGCCAAGGCATAATCACCAAAATTATCTCGAGCCACACCACCAATCCAAGCAGCCATCGCCGCGCCCATTTGATGCGCTGCAAAGACCCAACCATAAACAATGCCAACATTGTGCCGCCCAAAGGTTTTAGCCACCAGCATCACCGTGGGTGGCACAGTCGCAATGTAATCCAAACCAAACAGCACCGCAAAAACACTCAGACCAACAATGTCGTGCATGTACGGCAAAAACAACAAACTGATGCCACGAAAACCGTAATAGCAGAGCAGCAACTTACGTGGGTCATAGCGGTCAGTCAGCCAACCCGAAGCAATCGTGCCAACAAAATTAAAAGCCCCAAGCAAAGCAACCACACCAGCCGCCACAGGCTGCGCCATGCCATGATCCACCGCATGAGGAATCAGGTGTTGCCCAATCAAACCGTTACTGGTCGCGCCGCAAATATAAAACGTAATCGCCAGCAGCCAAAAATCTTGATGCCGCAAGGCTTTGCTCATGATGCCCAAATCGGCTTTGGGCGGAGTCATTGGCGTGTCCGAAGTTGCCCCAACCGGACGCTGACCAACTTCGCTCGGGTCGCCGCGCATCAGGAATAACACAGGCACAAGCACCGCAATCACAATCGCCGCCAGAATCAAAGCACTCGAGCGCCAACCGACACTGACCGCCAATGTGGTCAGAAGCGGATAGAACACCAATTGCCCCGCACTGGTACTCGCGCCAAAAATGCCAGTCACCAAACCGCGTTGCTCGAGAAACCACCGATTAGCGATGGTTGCACCAAGCACACTTGCCACCAAGCCTGTGCCAATGCCCGAGAGCAAGCCAAAGAACAAGTTTAACTCGAGTTGGCTCTGCACATAACTCGAAAGCCACATGGCAAGCGCCGTTAAAACAATGCTGAGTGCCGTGATGGTTCGCACCCCAAATTTTGCCATCAGAAGACCCGAGATCGGACCACCCAAGCCAAATAAAATCAAGCCCAAACTGGTGGCAAAAGAAAGCGCTCCCCTTGACCAACCCGTATCGCGTTCCATTTCGATCAGCCAAGCCCCGGGCGCACTGCGAGCGCCAGCCGTGACCAGAAGCACCAATGCTGTGATACCCACAACCACCCAAGCGTAAGATGTCTTACTTTTCATTGGTGCGATTCTAACAAAAAACGGGTTGCTCGAGTCATTTGCTATAAGCCTACACTTGCACAAAACCAATCCAGCCCATGCCAAAAGCCACCGCTCGAGCATTATGTTCTACGCAAAAGGTCAAACCGAGATGATTGTATGACAACCCAAGAATTGGCAGCTCAAACCAAAGCCTTTCTCGAGGAAACAACCCATTTAAATTATTGGGAATCCAGAAAACCAAGATGCCTGTACAAACGGATTCAATTCGCATTAACTTGAATAAAGACAGCAATTTAGCTATGGGCTTTGATGGGTTGTGTTTCATGTTAGCTTATAGCCTGTGGCTCGAGCTTCGATTTCGTATTTGGGAATTGGCATCTTGGTTTTTGTGACAGTTGTTTGGGGAACCACTTTTCCGATTGTCAAAAGTGCTGTCGAAAGCTTATCACCTGCTGCCCTGACCGCCACCCGTTTTGTGGTCGCAGCCCTTATTCTCTCCCCGTGGTTACGTTTTGCCAACCGTCAACTCTGGCTCGAGGGTGGCTTGCTTGCGGTCGTGTTGTTTATCAGTTACATCACGCAGATTATTGGTTTAACCAGCATCTCGAGTTCCAGGGCGGCGTTTATTACGGGCTTAAATGTGATTCTTGTACCGTTAATGCTGCCTTTTTTGCGCCAGCGAGTTCCATTTACAGCTTTTGTGGCGGGTGCAATTGCTTTGTTTGGCATCGGGCTGATGTCTGTCCAAGGGCTAAGCCTGAGTTTTTCCATCGGCGACCTGTGGGTGCTTGGCTGCGCCATTTCTTATGCCCTGTACATTGTAATGATGGATCGGGTGGTGAAAAAATATCAACCCTTGCCACTCGCGGCTGTCCAAGTTGCGGTGGTGGCGGTGTTGGGCTTGATTTGGGCTGCCCCAGAATTTGCGACGCAATTTCCTTCTGAAAAACTACTCGAGAATTGGCTACCGATTGTGTTCCTTGGCGTGTTTGCCACGGCACTCACCACCTTGGCGCAGTCGTTTGCTCAGCGCCTTGTACCAGCTTTTCAAACCGCTGTGATTTACGCCCTCGAGCCTGTGTTCGCCGCGATTTTTTCGGTCTGGTGGCTGAAAGATTCATTCACCACCCTTGGTTTGGTTGGGGCTGGCTGCATTCTGATTGCCATGATTGTCTGTCAGATAGACCCAAACACGGCTGAAAAAGAAGCCCATGTGCAAGAAAGGGTTTGAGCATTTCTCGAGAAATACATTTTTTCAGCAAACGCCAAAAACGGGTGGCTCAAGTGGGCGAAGCACGCTTCGCCCCTACGGTTGGGTAGTAAATTACAGCTAGAAGCTAGAAGCTAGAAGCTAGAAGCTAGAAGCTAGAAGCTAGAAGCTAAAGACCAGCAGCTTCTCCCCTCTGGTCTAGCCCTTGTCCTTGTGCCTTCTCATGCAAAATCGGTAAAGTTTGGCGCGATGCAGCGAATTCTGATTTGTGATGAAATGAAGTTCCGCCCCGGCAGCTTTGACCGCGAGGGTTTTGCGATTGAGTATGTGGTCAACATGCCTCGAGAAGACATCTTAAAGCGCCTTCACGAGTTTGATGGTTTGATTACCCGTTCTCGTACCAAAGTGGATGTCGAACTGCTCGAGGCAGGCAGCCGCTTGCGGGTGGTTGGGCGCGGTGGCGTGGGCATTGATAACATTGACCTCGAGGCGGCTTCGCGCAAAGGCATTGTGGTGTTTAATGCCCCAGAAGCCAATACCGTTTCGGCTGGTGAGTTGGCAATTACCTTGATGCTGGCAGCCTCGAGGGGCGTGGCTCGTTCGGATAAACTCATTCGGGCTGGTAAGTGGGACAGGAAATACCTTGGGCGTGAAGTCAAAGAAAAAACCCTTGGCATTGTTGGCTTAGGGCGGATTGGTACGATTGTGGCAAACCGTGCGATGGGCTTAAAAATGAATGTGGTTGCGTTTGACCCGTACATCTCTGATCGTAAATTCGAGTTGTTGGGTGTCAAACGCGCTCATGGCTTAGAAGAACTCCTCAAGCAAATTGATGTCCTGACCGTGCATGTGCCACTATCCGAAGAAACCTTTGACATGATTGGCGCTCGGGAAATCGCACTGATGCCTGCTGGTGGTGTGGTGGTCAATGCTGCCCGAGGTGGCATCATCAACGAAGCTGCGATTGCGGCGGCGCTCGAGGATGGTCATTTGTTCGCAGCTGGTGTGGATGTGTTTGTCACCGAGCCACCAAGTTTAGATCATCCATTGCTTGGACGCGACGATGTGGTCATGACCGCCCATCTTGGAGCAAACACCGTCGAAGCCCAAGACCGTGTCGGCAATGAAATCCTCGAGCGGGTTTGTGCGGCGCTGGTTGGCGATTTCTCGCATGGGGCAATCAATGCACCGAAGCTCGATGCTGATACCCTCGAGAAACTGGGTCCGTACATGACTTTGTCCGAGCGCATGGGAACAATGCTCTCACAGCTCGAGATTGGCAAAGCAACAGAAATCGAAGTTGAATTTGCGGGGAAATTCCCAAGCACTAATGTTGGCGGGGCAAACTCGAGCGAACTTGAGTCTGTGTTTGCCAGTGTGTTGATTGGTTACTTGAAGCGCACCACTTCCGAAACCCCCAATTTTGTCAATGCACGAGCGCTGGCTCGAGAATCGGGAATTGCGGTTTCGATCAAACAAACCGATGAATCCGAAGATTATGCCAACGAAATCAAAGTCACCATGACCGATGGCAAACGGGTGCGGAGTTTGGCTGGAACTTGTTTTGGACGGCAGCCACGCATCACCCGCATTCGCAATTATCGCCTCGAGATTGCCCCAGAAGGTTTTGCGCTGATTGCCACGAATTTTGACCAACCCGGGGTGGTTGGAAAAATCGGTAGTTTACTCGGCGAAGCCAATGTCAACATTGCAGGGATGCAGCTTGGGCGCGATGCCCCTGGTGGCAAGGCATTGTTTGCGCTGAGCCTCGATGCTCGCCCAAGTGATGCGATTCTCGAGAGTATCCGAGGACAAGATTTTATTGAAAGTGCTTTTGTGGTCGAGTTCTAGGGCAGTAAACTTTTGTTTTGTGCTGCTGCCAATAAACGCCCGATTCTCGAGTAATCTTTGACCCCAGCTTTGACGCCTTGGCTTTGCAAGTATTGGTTGTAAGCAACCCGCGAGACACCAGCCAGAAACGGCACAGTATGTTGCTCTCGAGCCAACTCGAGGGCAGCGTAATCGGCTCGGGCAACAGGCGGCAATTTCCCACGATGGTTCTTTTGAAAATTTGGACTGGTGTCGGTAAATACCCGAGCGTAATGCCAAAGCGCTGTGCCATAACGCATGTAAGCACTGCTCGAGCGCAATCCTGCAATGGCTGCCAGCAAATCGGTGTCGGCTTCGCCAGCAAACCCTGTGGTGTGAATCAGTTCATGTCCAGCCACAGCTAAGAAAAACGGTTCAGGCAAGGCGCTGTCCACATGTGCTTCCAAAGTCAGTGGTGAAACCACGCCTGAAGTATTCAGCATCATCAGTAAACCTGTTGGTGTGGCTTTGACTTGGCTGGGTAAGGTCACAGCGCCGACAACTGGCTCGAGGGTTTGGGCAATAGAAACCCGAAGCGCGGCAAAAGCCGTTGTTCGATCTCGAGGAGCGTCGGCATTGGCTTTGATGGTATCAAATAAAGACTGTGCTAAACGGTCAAAATCCGCAGCGCCAACTTTTTCTGGCTCGAGTTGCAGCAATGTTTCAATTGGTAAACGACGGTAATTTGCGCCCCAAGTGGTGATGAATAAGCCGTACATCGCCAAGCCAACCAAAGGGATTTGCCAGAGCAAGGCTCGAGAAAACCTTTTAAGACGAATGGCTCGAATAAAGAAGAAAATCAGGAGAATTGGTAGCAACAATAAACCCAAACCCACCAAGGAAAATGGGAACAAATCGGTCAGGCGAATCAGCCACCAAGCATTGATTGGATAAAAGCCTCTCGAGTAAAGCGTTTCGATGCTTTCGGCTGGGATTGGTAGTAGCAACCAAGTCAGACCAAGCACTGCAAAAAAACCAAGCAACGTGTAAACAACTCGAGCCAGAGCTGCATGAAAGTCTCGAGCTGATGGTTTCATGGCAATTTTGGTGGACTCCTTAAGCGACATAAAAACCCTCAAAGTTGAGCTAGAAGCTAAGCAATCGCCCAACCTGTGATTTGCTTCTTCTCGAGGTTAAACCGCACGCCAATTTTCACCACAGGGCGGCTGAGGCTTTCCGTGTAACGCAGCGTTACAAAGTCTTGAATGCCAATTGGGAGTTGCATACCGACAGTTTACTCGAGAAGTGCTATGAAAACCCTCGTTGATCTATTTGTATGAAATACTACCCGTATGAAATGGCTGATTTGGGTGTGGGCTGCTTTGCTTCTTACACTGCTTTTCATCTGGAACACTCGAGCTTACATGCCCGTGTCATCCACCGAGGTTTCTTTGGCGCAGCTTCGTTTCTTAAAATCCAAACTGGCTTCTGGCAGTGCCGAGGAAATGCAAAGAATATTCCCAGAAGGTTTTTTCTTTTCTTGGGCGCTGTATGGCTTAGCCAATGCACAGTTAGCCGCTCAACTCGAGCCTCAACACCCAGAACGAAACTGGTTGCTCGAGAATGCTTTAGAAAGTCTTCGGCAACTCGAGACTGAACAAGCCAAAAAGATTTTCCCGAAGCAGTTGAATCCGCCATATGGTGCGTTTTACCAAGCATGGGTTTTGTATGTGCAGGGGCAGACCATCAAGGCACTTGGAGTAAAGAACACCGACCCCAAGCTGCTCGAGCATTTCCAGCAAGGCTGTGAGGCATTCGCATCCGCTTTAGCCGCCAGCCAAACACCTTTTTTGCCATCTTATACCTATCAATCTTGGGCGGTGGACACCAGCATTGGCATTGGCGCATTAGGCATCCATGACCAAATCCTCGAGCCAAAATTTAAGACCACCATTGCCACTTGGGTACAAAAAGCCAAGCGTCTGCTCGAGCCGAGCCTTGGTACATTGCCGCACCGCAGCGAATATCAAACTGGTGTCAGCGAAGAATCCACCCGAGGTGGCAGCTTAGCGATGATGATTCTGGCTTTGGCTCATGCCGATCCTGAATTTGCCAAGCAGCAATACCAAGCCCTGCGAACCCATTTTTTTGCCACACCGCTTGGTATTCCTGCGATTCTCGAGTATCCAAAAGGCAGTTCAGGCGATGGTGATGTGGATTCCGGACCTGTGGTGCTTGGTTTTAGCGGACCTAGCGTGATTGTTGGCATGGGCGCAGCCATCACCATGAATGATTTCTCAAGTGCTAAGGCATTCAATGGATTTGTTGAAACAGGCGGCTTTGCTTTTTCGCTTTTTGGACAACGGTCGTATTTGTTTGGAGCATTACCGATTGGTGATGCCTTTTTGGTTTGGGTTCGCACCATGACTCCGCTGACCCAAGGTCAGTGGCAACCAATCCTGCCCAGTTTTTGGGCTTGGGGACTGCATTTGCTGTCGTTGCTGTTTGCAATTCGGATTTTTTGGGGCTTACGAAAAAGCTTGCAAGCTCATGCGAAACCACCCACTAAGCGTGGCGGGTAGCTAAGGTACGAGCGGTGTTCATTATTTCTTCAACAGCTTGTCGGTTCGATGCACGCTCTAAGCTCTGCTCGAGTTGCTTTAAGCCGCGTTCGGTGTGCTGGTCAGCAATATTCTGGGCAAATTCTAAGCAGTTGTAGTGCTTCATCAGGGTTAGGATTTTTTCTATGTCACTGTGTGATTTGCCCTCGCGTGGCTGCTCGAGAATCCGAATCACTTCTGTACGCTCGTCTGGCTTGGCTTGTTGCAATAAGCGAATCAGCATCAGGGTGCGTTTGCCCTCGAGTAAATCACCAGCAATTTCCTTGCCATAATCAGCAAAATCAGCCGTTAAGTTCAGCACATCATCGCGGATTTGAAAAGCAATACCCAATGACAGCCCCGCCTCGAGGAAACCCGCATTGGGTGTCACCCCAGCTGCCAGCGCTCCCAATTGCAGTGGGGCAACCACGGTGTAAAAAGCGGTTTTTAAGCGCACCAACTCGAGGTAATGCTCAACATCAATGTCCCAGCGTTGTTGTTGCACCCAAGTTAAATCAATGTGTTGCCCTTCGGCGGTGCGGTGAATCATTTCTAAGAAGGTTTCAAAGGCTTGCGGCACTTTTGCACCATGCACCACTTGCCACATGTAAATGTGCAGCGCATCCCCAGCGTTCAGCGCCAAAGGCATTCCATGCAGGCGATGCAGGGCGGGGCTGCCGCGTCGTTCGTCGGAATCATCTTCGATGTCGTCATGAATCAGTACCCAGTTTTGGAATAACTCGAGTCCAACCGCTAAGGGTAGGGCAGCTTTGAATGTACCACCGTGGGCGATGGCGGATGCGATGAGAATTTTGGAGCGAATCATTTTCCCACCGCGCCACGGGTAATCGCGCATCATGTTGTAGAGCAACGCAATTTCGGGGGTGGAATGGTTTTTTGGTAAGAGGTCATCGAGGAACGCAAGGACAGCTTCAGGGAGACTTTGCACGCTCTTACTGTAATACACATCAGCTCAAAAAGCAGCCTCGAGAAATTTTTCTGTTATTTGCATAATGATTGAGTTTTATGTTATAATCATCCGTTACTTTACGGAGGTTTCACTTGTCAGAAGTTATTCCAGTCAACATCACCGATGAAGTCAGAGATTCATTCTTGACTTACGCCATGTCAACCATTGTCGAACGCGCCCTACCCGATGTGCGCGACGGCTTAAAACCAGTGCAGCGCCGCATTCTGTACGCCATGCACTCGGATTTAAATTTGGTTTCGACCCGTAAGCACTCCAAAAGCGCTGGTGTGGTCGGCGAAGTGATTAAAAAATACCACCCACACGGCGACATGCCAATTTACGAAGCCATGGTTCGCATGGCGCAATGGTGGAATTTGCGTTACATGCTGGTGGATGGTCAAGGCAACTTTGGTTCGCTGGACGGCGACCCACCCGCCGCGTATCGTTACACCGAAGCCCGCATGACCAAAGCTGCCGAGGTGATGCTCGAGGACATCGAAAAAGAAACCGTAACGTTTCGCCCGAACTTCGATGAATCGCACCAAGAACCAACCGTTCTACCAGCCGCCTTCCCGTACATGCTGGTCAATGGCGCAGTTGGCATTGCCGTCGGTATGGCAACCAACATCCCGCCACACAACCTGACCGAAATCTGCAATGGGTTGCTCGAGATCATCAAAAACCCCGATATTACTTTGGATGAACTGATGCAATTTGTGACCGGACCCGACTTCCCAACCGGTGGACGCTTAGGCAAAAAAGGCATCCGTGAAGCCTACGCCACTGGTCAAGGCAGCATCCGTCTGCGCGGCAAGGCACGAATCGAAGAAATCAAAGGTCGCAGCCAAATTGTGATCACCGAGATTCCTTACCAAGTCAACAAAGAAAATTTCATCAAGACCATCAGCACTTGTTACAAAGAAGGCAAAATCCCCGATATTTCGGCACTGCGCGATGAATCAGACCGCAAAGACCCTGTGCGGATTGTTCTCGAGTTAAAGCGTGGCACACTGCCCGATTTGGTGCTGAATCAGCTTTACAAGCATACCCAATTGCAGTCGAGCTTCAACATCATTAACCTCGCCATCGTCAACGGTGCGCCAAAGGTGTTACCCATCAAAGATGCGATGGTGCATTACCTCGATCACCGCAAAGTGGTCGTCACCAAACGCACCGAGTACGACCTGCGAAAAGCTCGAGCCAGAGCGCATATTTTAGAAGGCTTACTCAAGGCACTCGACAACATTGATGAAATCATCCGCCTGATTCGGGCTGCCCAAAGTGCTTCTGAGGCTCGAGATGCGCTGATGACCCGTTTTGCTTTTTCTGAACCTCAAGCCCAAGCGATTCTTGACATGCGCTTGCAAACCCTGACTGGTTTGTCTCGAGACCGTCTGAACGAAGAATACCGCGAGTTGCTTGGTACAATTGGTTTTCTCGAGGGTATTCTCGGCGACGAGAAAATCCTGTGGAACGAAATCATCAAAGAAATCACCAACCTGCGCGAGAAATTTGGTGATGAACGCCGCACCGTGATTACTGACCTTTCCGAGGACATCACCAAAGAAGACTTGATTGCCGTCGAAGATATGGTGATTACCGTCACCAAAGCTGGTTACATGAAGCGCACCGCCCTCGAGGCGTACCGCGTGCAAGCTCGAGCAGGGCGCGGCGCAAACTCGGGCAAATTGCGCGACGAGGACATGAACACCAATTTGCTCGTTGGTAGCACCCATGATTATTTGCTGTTTTTTACCGATAAGGGACGGGTTTTCCGCGAGAAAATTTTTGACATTCCCGAAGCTGGACGCGATGCCAAAGGCGTGCATTTGCGGAATATCCTGCCTCTGCGCGACGATGAAAGCGTGGCAGGGATTCTGGACTTAAAGGACTTTAGTGTCTCGGGTTCACTGATTTTCTGTACCAAACAAGGCATCATTAAGAAAACCGAGATTGCCGATTACATCAACATCACGGCGGCTGGTCTGATTGCGATTAACCTGCTCGAGAACGACGATTTGATCGAAGTTGCGGTGGTCAATTCAGGTGAGCAAGTGGTTCTTGCCACTCGAGACGGGCAGAGCATCCGCTTCTCGGAAGACGATGTTCGTGCCACGGGTCGCGCCACCCAAGGCGTGATTGGTATTCGATTAAAAGAGACCGATGTTGTGGTCAGCATGAGCATTGTCAAACCAGACGACACAGGCGAACTCTTGGCGGTCTCGGAAAATGGGTATGGCAAGCGCACCCCCATTGCCGAGTACCCGCTCCAAGGGCGCGGTGGACAAGGTGTGATTACCCTGAAAGTCACTGATAAAACCGGCAACTTGGTCAGCCTCGAGCGGGTC
>JAAFJQ010000144.1 GCA_013298185.1 Deinococcales bacterium | reverse complement strand
CTCGAGCCAAGGCGCTAGTCGAAGCTGGGGTGGATGTGCTGGTCTTGGACAGCGCTCACGGGCATAGCAAGAACATTCTCGAGGGTGTGAAGCTCTTAAAAGCCACTTATCCCAAGGTGGATGTGATTGCTGGGAATGTGGCAACGGCGGCTGGGGCAGAAGCGTTGGTTGAAGCTGGTGTGGATGCGGTCAAAGCTGGTATTGGACCCGGTTGTTTTGCGGCTGGAACTCGAGTCCTGATGGCGAATGGAACATATAGAAACATTGAAGAGATTCAAATTGGCGAGCGGGTCATCAACATGCACGGCTTACCCGTGACGGTGGTCAACGCTTGGTGTACTGGAACAAGGGAAGTCATGAGCTTGCGTCATACCCAATGGTACGGCACAACTCGAGCCACACCAGACCATCGTTTCTGGGTGGGTGACATGAGTACCGTGGCAAGCAACGCCCTCAGCAATCAGGGTTACGCTAAAATTCTCGAGAAACCCACGCGGTACGGCGAAAGCAAATACAAATGGAAGCATCTCGAGGATTCTTTGAGCGATGCGATGCTCTTGCCACGTCGAATTTCTTTTGAATTGCCTTCTGAGTTCAGCATTGATTTACACCAATACGCTGTAAGGCACGAAAAACTCGAGCAGAGGTACACCACCACCATGCACTCGAGTTACGACCTTGGTTATATTTTCGGTACGTTCTTAGGCGATGGTCATGCCTTCCTGAATTCCAATGGCAAAAGCGAAATCGGCAGGGTGGATTGGTACTTTGGCAGCGAAGAACACCGCATTGCCGATAAACTGCTGGATGCTCTCGAACGGATTTCTGGGGTTCGAGCCACCAAAAAACCAGATGGAAACATCATCCGCATTTACTTTCATTCCCTACCGTGGGCAAGACTGCTGGCACAATTTGGCAAACGCTACGACAAGCACTTGCCCGAAGCATTTTGGTGCAACAACCTCGAGTATCAAACAGGACTTTTTGATGGCTTGGTGGACTCAGATGGTTTTTATAGCAGTGATGACCGAATCAATTTCAAAAACACCTCGAGCCAGTTGGTTGAATTGTTTTCTGTGCTTTGCCAGCAAGTGATGGGTTCATTCCCAAATCTCGAGACCGAAGAAGCCCAAGTGGGTGGTCTCGAAGGCGCAATTCTCGAGAATTGCCATGAGTCATACCGCGCCAGATTGAATAAATCCTTTGCCAAACGCCTGACTGAGAAATACCAAATCGTTAAGAACCTCGAGACTCACCCGCCATTTGAAGAAGTCAAGGTTTACGACATCGAAGTGGATTGCCCAACCCATAGTTTTATCGCCAACAACGCCATTGTTCACAATTCCATCTGTACTACTCGAGTCGTCACTGGCGTAGGCGTTCCTCAAATCAGCGCGATTTTTGAATGCGTCTCGAGCGCTGGCGATGTACCCATCATTGCCGATGGTGGCATCAAACAAACAGGCGATATTGCCAAAGCCATCGCCGCAGGCGCAAGCAGCGTCATGATTGGCGGGCTTTTTGCTGGCACAGACGAAGCCCCCGGTGAGACCATCCTGCGCGAAGGACGAAAGTACAAAACGTACCGAGGCATGGGCAGCGCTGGAGCGATGAGCGCAGGCAGTTCGGACAGGTACTTCCAAACTGGCTCGAGGAAATTTGTGCCAGAAGGCATTGAGGGCATTGTGCCGTACAAAGGAAGTGTCGGTGATGTGATTTACCAAATGGTCGGTGGTCTAAAAGCCGCGATGGGTTACACAGGCAGCCCGACGCTCGAGCATCTGCGTTTATATGCCAAGTTCACCAGAATTACCATGGCTGGGTTAATTGAATCGCATCCGCATGATGTGACAATAACGCAAGAAGCCCCGAATTACTCGAGGTGAGCAAATACACACAGTCATATGTACTGCATCATTGAAGCACCAAGGGGAATTTGTGCAGGACGAAAGTTTTATTTCAAAGCGTGGCATAATGTCATTGATTATTTTGATCGTTAGCCCTTTTGTTGGTCTTGGCGGAGCGCTGGCAATGAGAAGCATCTATTCTGACCCAAGTGATCTTGGAATGCTTGTTTTGTCCACCACATATTTTTTAGGATCAGCGCTCATAGCGTTCTTTTCGCTTATTTCTAATGAATTGAGATGTGATGGAACATGTATTTATCATAAAACACTACTTTTTAAAAGAAAGATCCTTTTTGCAGAAATTAAATCGGTGCGTGTTCATAACTTTAGAGGTCGGCATATAGAATTTATTGACGTTAATAACGTTAGAAAAATCTCTTTTCATTTGCAAATGTTCAGCAACTCGGAAGATTTTATAAATTTTGTCAAAGAAAAGCGCAAAGATTTAGTTATCTGAGCCGAAAACCGCATAGGGCGGGCAATAGCCACCTTCGCAACTAATTCTTCTGTCACACTGTTTCCGCTCGAGCAGAAAATGCTCACCAAAGCGCTTAGATTTTATACTGCTCGAGAAGTTCTGCACTCAGTCCCGTAGCCGCTTGGATTTGTTCTCGGTTGAGTCCCAAGGCTTTTAAGTTTCGGGCTATCTTTAAGTTGGCATTCAGTTCTCCTCGAGCTTCACCAACTGCTTCGCCTTCGGCTCGACCTTCGGCTCGACCTGCGTCATGCCCTTCCCGAAAAGCTGTTTGCTGAGTCGCATAATTGTCCCTAATTATTTTCAAACTGTACTCGTATTGCTCTCTGGCGTTTTGGTCAAGATTTGAGAATTTGGCGACTTCAAAGGCGCTCGAGAATGTTTCATCTTTTAGCAGCTCTGGAATACTTTGCAAATCTCTGAGGTTGTTGATGAAGTACAACCATTTATCAAGGCGGGTTTCTAATTCCTCGAGCGGCTTTTTGAAATTCGGCATCTCGAGGTACATCAAAGTCAGTTTGTCTGAGAACACATTGTTGTTCTGATCCTTGAGGTTGACTTTATGCACCACTTCGTCAACGTTAGCGCGGTCATCATCGAAGGTAAAATCCAAAATCGCAATGCAGTACACAGGTGCGAGTTTAAAATTCCAGTTACCCTTTTGGGCTTGTTGTTGAATTGGAAATGTTGCATAGAATATGGTTCTATCCTTAAAAAAATCTTGTTTGAGTTTTTGCAATTCAACAATGAAATATGCTCCATTTTTGCCTTGGCAATAGATGTCATAAACAGCTTTGCGTTCATTTTCGATGCTGGGAAGTTGCTCGAGGTTCTTAAAACTCAGATCTTTAATTTGAGCAAAAGCTGGTAGTAGCGCATTCAGGAAATCAATAAGATGCGGTTTTGAGGCTTCCTCACCGAAGATTTTTTTAAACCCAAAATCTGTGAATGGGTCAATGAAGGTCGTTACCATTTCAAAATCGTAACAGGATGCTGCTTGTTTTCCAAGTGCTAAAATATTCCATGTGACTCGGTATGACCACACATCCGCTTTCATTGATGACTGCGAATCACGGTATGACAGGTAAGCCTGTAACTGCCAACACTTTGCTCACTGGCGTATAATTTATCCATGCACCTTTCTAACGACCAACGTACCATCCTCGAGATGGTGACTGATTTCTGCAAAAAAGGAATCGCGCCTTTGGCTGCTCAATATGACCGAAGCGGCGAGTACCCTTGGCGGCAGCTCGAGCAACTTGCCGAACTGGGTTTACTCGGTGCAACTGTGCCAGAAGCCTACGGTGGGTCTGGCTTGGATGCCGTGACGTATGCGCTCTGTCTCGAGCAAATCTGCAAAGCTGATGCCAGCGTGGGTGTGATTGTTTCTGTCACCAACGGCTTACCACAGCAAATGCTCTTGCATCATGGCACAGAAAGCCAAAAACAGCGCTGGCTCGAGCCGCTTGCCAAAGGAAAGCACATAGGCGCATTTTGCCTGACCGAAGCCAATTCGGGTTCAGATGCCGCTAGTTTGCGTTCCAAGGCGATTCAAGATGGCGACGATTGGATTCTCGAGGGGCAAAAGGTTTGGATCACTTCTGGTGGGCAAGCCCAGACGTATTTGGTGATGGCTCGCACCAACAATGAGCGTGGCTCGAGGGGAATCAGTTGCTTTGTTCTCGAGAAAGGCATGGCAGGTTTGTCATTTGGTAAACCCGAGGAGAAAATGGGTTTGCACGCAGCTCACACCACCACGGTCAACATGGATGGTGTCCGAGTCTCGAGCGAACATATGATTGGCTCAGAAGGACAAGGCTTAATCATTGCTTTGTCCAGCTTAGACGGCGGGCGGATTGGTATTGCCATGCAAGCCATTGGCATTGCCCAAGCTGCTTTTGAAGCTGCACGGGACTATGCTTTTGCTCGAGAGCAATTCGGCTCGAGACTCTCAGAATTTGAAGGGATTAGTTTTAAGATTGCCGACATGGCAACTCGGATTCATGCCAGCCGACTGCTTGCCTTGGATGCTGCCAGTCTCAAAGAAGCCGGCAAACCTTACAGCAAAGAAGCCAGCATGGCAAAGCTCTTTTCTTCGGAAACTGCCAATTTTGTGGCGAAAGAAGCCATTCAGATTTTTGGCGGCAATGGTTACAGCCGCGAGTACCCTGTCGAACGCCACTACCGCGATGCGAAAATTACCGAGATCTACGAAGGCACTTCTGAAATCCAGCGCCTTGTGATCTCGAGACAAGTGTTTAAGGACTCGAGGCAGTGAAAATCGTGATCAGCACACCGCTTGGGTCGAGTGTGCCAAATTCTTTGAGTCCCCAAGGCTTTGTCTCGAGCGGTGCATTTGGGTGTACGCAATTGGCAGCTTGGCAAGCGGCGTAAAAACTGTCTATATCTTCGACTTCGATTCGCATTCCGGCACTCTCGAGGATGTGTTTGACATCCGAGAACCAGAAGTGAATCAGTTGTGGTTGGTCTAAACCGCCGTAGACAATGTCTTTTGGGTCAGCGCTCGAGAGATTTTCAGCGCGTTGTCCAGATTTTGTCCACGCCCAAGCATCGGTAAAGCCGTAGACACGCTGGTAAAACTCGAGCGATTCGGGAATGTTTTTCGAGGGCAGAACGGGTACAAGTCTTTTCATTATGCTAAAAGCATAACTTAAGCTACGATTCTTTGTCAAACCTTAAATTTCCGCTCGAGGTAATCAAGTGCCACAGGGTCAATGAAACCACGCTCAGTCAAACGCTCCTCGAGGTTTTCTTGCCCGGCTAATTTCTCGAGGGCTTTTTGAGCATCTTCGTTCCAATCAGTCAAGTGCTGCCCCGCGAGGCGCAGCACCTCGAGAACCCGACGCTCCACCTCGCCTGAAATTAGCAGCAACGCATCAGGATTCGGGCGTTCAAACAACAAGCGGTGAATCGTCAGTAAACGCTGTAATTCGGGAATCGGGGTTGAATGGTCGTCCACCCGCAAATCAATGTAACGGTCGTTGAAACCCGCATAACCACCACGTTCTCGAGCCACATAGATGGCTGCACTTTGCCGCCCCCGAGCATCGCCGCCAGCCGCATCGGCGGCGGCTAACGCCTCGAGCAGACGCTCTGGGAAAGCCAATCGGCTGCTTAAAAATGTTTCAACCAGTGCATCAATCACATTCGCACCAGTCAAAAGATTGCCCTGAGCTGCATAATTCTGCCCCGAGCGCCCACCCGCCCAAGGGGTGCATTCGCTGCCTGTGAAGGTGTAACTGCTGCCATTTGCACTGACCACACCATACTGCCGTGATTGATGCTCGGGGTCGTCCTCCTCGAGCGCCGAGGCAATCGCCTCGAGATTCATCCCACTTTTTAGCATCTCGAGCGAACGCACCCCAAAACTGGTGTTGGCATAACTCTGGGTTGCGACCGCCCCAACCCCCGCCTCGAGCCACGGGACAACGCTGCCTACGGCTAAGAATTTGCTGGCAACCACCACACCAAGGTCATGGCTGTTCGGGTCTTTGGCGACTAAACTAAAAGTAGCAATTGAAAGCACGACTACAGTCTACGTTTCTTGGCTACATTTTGATAGACTAGGGGTATGGACAAAAACTTAGACTCGTACCTCTCCGACCTTGGCATCTCGGACGAGAACCAAACCAAGACCCCCGCCGCGCCGCGCAACACTCCTGCTGCGCCAACCAGCCCCGTCAGCAACACGCGCCCGCGCTTGAACGCCAGTGCTGACAGCATCGTCGAGGACTTCTTGACTGGCTTACTGGCGCACATTGCGCCCGGCTATAACGTCTCGGCTCGAGAACGCGGTGATAACATCCTTGCGGAAATCACTGGCGGCGATTCTGGTCGGATTATCGGGCGTGAAGGACGTACCTTAAGCGCGATTGAATTTCTAGCCAATACTGTGCTGGCAAAAGAAGTTGGCGAGAATGCACCTCGAGTCAATGTAGACGCAGCGGGTTACAAGCGCCGCCATGAAGAACGCCTGCTCGAGACAGCCCGTCGGGCAGCGGCTCGAGTGCGGAAAACAGGCGAAGCCTTTGAGATGGATGTGCTTGGTGCAGCCGACAGGCGCATCATTCACATTGCCCTGCGCGAAGATGCTTTTGTCACCACCGAATCGGTGGGCGAGGGTATGGATCGGCGCATTATTGTTAAACCACGGTGAGGTTACTCCAAGCCCTGCAAGAAGCTGTTATCCAACTCGAGGCAGCTCAAATCTCGAGTCCACGTTCTGATGCCGAGTGGCTGCTGGTCTTATCACTTGGTGCAACTCGAGCTGTACTACTCGAGCCAAACCGAGAACTCAGCCAAATCGAACTCGAGAAGTATCAATCTTGGGTCAGTCGCCGCGCATCTCGAGAACCTTTGCAGTGGATTGTTGGTAGCACCGAATTTTATGGTTTGGAGCTTAAAGTGCGCTCTGGTGTGCTGATTCCACGCCCTGAAACCGAGCGCTTGGTCGAACTGACCCTCGAGCGACTAGGGCAATCTGGTCGGGTGGTGGATGTCGGCTGTGGTAGTGGCGCAATTGCGCTGGCACTCAAAAATGAACGCCGAAGTTCAGAGGTCTGGGCTACTGATATAAACCCAAAAGCCATTGAACTTACGCTCGAGAATGCCGAGCATTTGAATTTGAAGGTTCACACTTTGCAAACGTCTTTGCTGACTGGTTTGACAGGTCACTTCAGTGTGATTGTGGCGAATCTGCCGTACCTTCCAGAAACCGATCTTCTCGAGCCTGAAGTGCAACTCGAGCCGCGCACCGCACTTTTTTCTGGGGTGGATGGCTTGGATTTAGCAAGGCAGCTGGTAGCAACCGCGCCAGATTACCTAACCCAAACAGGTTTTTTGCTACTCGAGTTAGACCCACGCAATGCGCCTGTGCTTCAAGCCGAAATGTTGCAAAATGGTTGGAAGGCATGGCTCGAGGCAGATTTAACTGGGCGTAAGCGATTTGTCGTAGGACAACTCAAAACCTGATATGTTAATTTGAGTCATGTACATCCCCAAGCACAATGCCGTGACCGAAGAAGCCCCACTGTGGGAATTGATGCGCCAATTTAATTTTGCGTTGCTGATTACCGCGCCAGACGGTGTGCCGTTCGCCACTGCCATTCCGTTCACGCCACTCGAGGACAAACGAATTTTAACAGCCCATGTCGCCAAGGCGAACCCACAATGGCAACACTTTGATGATAAAGAAGTGCTGGTGGTTTTCCAAGCTGAACATGCACTTATTTCTAATCGGTGGTACGAAAACAGTGATGTGCCAACTTGGAATTATGCCACGGTTCATGCTTACGGTACAGTCCGCATTCTTGGTGAAGAAGAAACCAGAATGCAACTCGAGGCGTTGATGCAGCAACATGGTCATGCTGAGGAGATGTCCAAGTATCCTGAAAAATTTGTGGCAGGATTACAAAACGCATTGGTTTGTTTTGAAATGCAGATCACACGACTCGAAGGCAAATTCAAGCTCTCACAGAACCGAAGTGCAGTTGACCAAAAAAGCGTAATTTCGCATCTGTCCGAACAAGGCGAACTCGAGCGTGGTGTGGCAACTCGAATGACCGAACTCCAAAAAGAACACTCCTAAGACTCGAGCCACTTGGTACTTCCGTGTCTTTTATCAAAGCGGTATGCTTACCGTATGTCCGAGTCGTCCTCAGTCGCGCTGCCCGAAAAACTCCAAAGCGCCTTACATATGCTTGCCAAAGCCCCAAAACCAATCAAAATTGAATTGCTGCTCGATTTTGCCAAGCGAATGCCAGCCCTGCCCGAAGGCATGAAAGCCAACCTCGAGCAAGTTCATGAATGCACCACACCTTTTTTTGTTCACGCCGAACTCGAGGCTGGTTTGGTGCATCTGTGGTTTGATGCGCCTGAAGAAGCCCCAACCGTGCGGGCTTTTGCCGGTTTATTGTCCGATGGTTTAGAAGGTGAAAGTGTCGCCAATGTGCTGGCAGTCCCTGAAGATTTTTACCGCCTAGGTAAACTCGAGGAAATTATCACGCCATTGCGTTTGCGTGGCTTACAAGCCGTGCTAAGGCGCATTAAGCGCCAAGTCCAAGAAGCGCATTCAACTTAAGAGCCTTGCTTGTTCCTCGAGAATGGCTTGAATGCCATACGTCGCCATACCAATCATCACAGGGTTACTCTCGAGATAATACGGATAAGCAAAAGCTGCTCCACGCAACGCTACACCCATCGAGCGCAACCAAGTCGCATCGTCTAACTCGAGCGCCGCCCGAAAGACGGCTCGAGCAGGCTGGTCAAGCAACCACCACGCGCTGGCATAATCATAAATTGGGTCGCCCACGCCCAGCATTCCAAAGTCCAGCACAGCGCTTAAATGCCCATGCTGCCCAAGCAAATTCGCGTTGTGCAAGTCTCCATGTGACCAAACAGGCTCACCAGCCCACGCTGGAGCTTCCAGCACTTGCTGCCAAATTCTCTCGAGCAGCTTTGGTTGGAACTCGAGTGGCAAGAGCGCTAGATTCTCGCGCACACCAGCATCTTCATCTGCAAACGGTCTGCCTCGAGCGGCTGGTGGATTGGCTGGAATCGGAATGCGTTGCAAGGCTTGAATCAAATTCACCAAATCAAGCGCCAAGGCTTTTTTATCCTCCAGCGGCGAGTTGAATAAATCCTGCCCCTCGAGCCAAGCGTACACGCCCCACGGAAATGGATAAGTTTCGGATGGCACTCCTCGAGCCAGCAATTGGGGGATTTTGATGGGCAAATATGGTGCAACAAATGGCAACCACAACCCATCTTTCTCGAGTGGTGCAACTGCCCAATCCATTCGCGGCAAACGAATCAGGAATGTATCCCCAAGGCGGTACAACACATTCTCTGTGCCGCCAGCCTCGAGCAAACGCAGTGGCAGGTTTGCCCATGCTGGAAATTGAGTCTCGAGCAAGCGCTGCACAAGATCCAAGTTGATATTGACTTCGTTGGTGTGTAATTTCATGGTTTTCCTTTGGTGTTTACAAATAAAGCTTCTCGAGACCTATGACTGGAATAGATCGCTACTCGAGTATATTTTGAATTTGCTCATAAATCAGAATCTCCTTCGTGGCACGGGTTAGATTATACTTTTTTGGTGTAAAGCAGCTCGAGATTGGCAATCAATTTGTAACAATTTATTGATACCGTAGAACATGGCAGGATTTTCAGCGTTGGGACTGATGCTCTGGCTGTTGGGGCTGCATTTTTTGTGCTACATGGGTCTGGGACGTGTCTTTCCGCTCGAGAACAGACTGCTTGGTTATCCACAACACTTTGTTGAGTTGTTGACAACTCCTGCTTTGCTTGATTTGATACCTGCTTTTTGGATGACTTGCTTGTACTTGGGTTTAGCCACTGTGTTTGCTTGTGCCTTGGTTTTTATACTGCGCCAATTGCCAAGCGGTTTGCTGCAAATTCTGGGAAGCCTCCCCGCTTTTATTGGCTTACTGGCAATGGTGTTTGCCATGATTCAAATCAGTCGTAATTGGGATTTTGGTATTTGGCTCGATGGCAACCATCCTCTGATGCAAATCATGGTTGGACTGGCTCTGGCGCTACCCATAGCCGCTCGAGCTTCGGGGATCTTAAAACAAAAAAGCGCTGAACTCGAGCAAGCCCAATTCTCCGTGGTTGCCAGAAGCATGGGCATTGCCGAGCCTCGGGTTCGTTTCAAGGCATTTCGGGCTGCTTTACCTGAAAGCACCATGGTTTTGGTTGGTGAAGCCTTGGGTCTGATTGCCAGTTTGATGCTGATTGAAGGGATGCTCAGCTTACCAGGCATTGGTAGAGCAGCTTTTACTGCCTTTGAAGGGGTTTCAGGTGGGATTGGTGGCACAACCCCTGAGGATGTCAAAGCAGCCGTCAATCAAGCCAGCGCCTCGTTGTTACTGCTGTTTATGCTGGCAGCCGTGTTCTCGAGTCTCCTGATTGCCCTGCAAAAACGACTCGACCCGAGGTTATACACA
>JAAFJQ010000143.1 GCA_013298185.1 Deinococcales bacterium | reverse complement strand
GTAATCACAAATGAGATTCCTGCCAATGCCGTACCGATTGGTTTGGCGTTGCTCTGCATGTTCACACCACTGGCTTCCATGCGAGCAATCAAATCCTTGATGCGCGGTGTTGCCATGCCTTTGATTAAATTCTGAATGATGGTGTCGCCCAAGCCTGCAATGCCCGTTAAATCGGCTTCGGTGGCGGCTTGGATGGCTGCCATGTTCGGGAAGGCTCGCTCGAGTAATCCACTGACTTTGTCACCAACCAAAGGCATTCCCAAGCCATAAATGACTCGAGAAAGTTCTCGAGTTTTGCTTTGCTGGATTTGCTCGAGCAGTTTTGTGGCGCTTTTTTCGCCCATGCGCTCGAGGGCTGCGACTTGACCGAGTTCCAAGGTGTACAAATCCGCTACATCGCGCAGCAGCCCAGCATCGAGGAGTTGTTGAATGCGTTCGTCGCCTAAGCCTTGAATATCCATGGCATCGCGGGAGACAAAATGGCGAACGCCTTCAAATTGCTTGGCTGGACAGTTTGGATTGAGACAAAAATGATGAGCGCCTTCGCGCAGCAAATCAGAATGGCATTTCGGACATTGGGTTGGGAACACCCACGCAACCGCACTTGACCCTCGAGCTTCGGTCACGGCTCGCATCACTTCGGGAATCACTCCGCCAGCTTTGCGAATCACCACCGTATCGCCAACATGCAAGCCCAAGCCATCAATAAAGTCTTGGTTGTGCAGCGTGGCTCGAGAAACGGTGCTTCCTTCGAGCAGCACAGGCTCGAGTTCGGCAACGGGTGTGATTTTGCCGGTGCGTCCGACTTGCACCGTGATTTCACGCAATTTGGTCAGCACTTCTTCGGCGGGAAATTTATAAGCAATTGCCCAACGTGGCGCACGACCTGTTGCGCCGAGTTCTTCTTGAAGGCGCAGTTCCTCGATTTTGGCGACGCTGCCATCGGCATCAAATTCCAAGCTGGCTCGAGTTGCGGTCATGCCTTGGTGATAGGCTTCGATACCAGCCACACCATCCACCACCGCGTAATTAGGAGAAATCGGTAAGCCCAGCGCTTTGAATTTCTCGAGCAGACCGCTTTGTGTGGTCACACCCAAGTGCCGCCAATCGCCGCAAGCGTACAAGTACACCTTTAAGTTCCGCGATGCCGTGATGCTCGAGTCCTTTTGCCGCAAACTGCCCGAAGCGGCGTTACGGGCATTCTTAAACAGGGCTGCGCCGCGAGCCTCGAGTTCGGTGTTGATTCGGGCAAATTCTGCCTTTGAAAGAAATACCTCGCCGCGTACCTCGAGGTCAATTGGTTCAGTCAGGGTTTTGGGGATACTAGGAATCGTCAGGATGTTGGCGGTCATGTCCTCGCCGGTTTCACCGTCACCTCGGGTGGCAGCCCATTGGAGCTTGCCCGCTTTGTAGAGCAGGTTAATACCCAAGCCATCTATTTTTAATTCGCAAGTGTACTGCCTCGAGATGCCTTTGACGCCCATGACATTGTTTAAGCGCTCTTCAAAATTCTCCAAATCCGCCAAGCCAAAAGCATTGTCTAAGCTCTGCATCGGGGTTGGGTGGACAATCGGCGCGAACAAGGTTCTGGCTTTGGTTTCTGAGCCGACGCGCTGCGTGGGGCTGCTGGCACTCAGCAACTCTGGATTGCCTGCCTCAAGCGCCCTGAGTTCGCGCATCAGGGTGTCGTACTCGGCATCGGACAATTCAGGGTTGTCCAATTCATAATAGGCTTCGTTGGCGCGGTGCAGAATCTCGTGCAACTCGAGAACTCGGATTTGAGGGTTCATACGTAAATAGCATAACACCAAAAAGTGCAAACGGGTATACTTTAACCCATGAGGTCAATGCTTTGAACACCCTAAAACCCGTGGCTTTTTTGGGAGCAGACGCGCCCCCAATTGTCACTGCGCTGTACAAGCTCGAGGCGCAGTTTTTGCCAACGCTTGTACCAACCAGCGCTAAGTTATCCGCCGTGATCGAAGGACTTGAACCACTTGGTTTTTTAGGGGCGGTGTTCATTGGCACACCAAACCGTGAAGCCATGAGCTTGGTGGATGGCACAACCAGCAGCGCCGAACGCGACGGGGCATTGGATGCGATTTCCGTCACTCGAGGCACGCAAGGCTCGCACACCCTCGAGGATGGGCTGCTCTCGGCGCTCGAGTCTATTAAGTACCGTGGTTTTGGTGCAAATGCCGTGGTGATTGGCGGCGGTGCGAGTGCCAGTGCCGCCGTTCAGGTGGCTCGAGCAGGCGTGAAAAGCCTGACCATCGCTGCGCCAGACCGACCACATGCCGAGCGCTTAGCCCGATTTGCCCCTGCGGGTGTGAATCTGCACAGCATTTCGATGGAAGAACCCGCTTTTTTAGAAAGTCTCGAGCGAGCCGATTTGCTCCTGATTTGTGACCCGAACCTGCGTCTCGAGCCGAGGTTACTCCAGCCGTATCACACGCTGGTCGAAGTGGCAGGAGACTCGAGTTTATCGGTGGCACTCGAGCGAATTGGTGGGCAGACCGTGGCGTACAAAAAAGTCAAAGCGCATCATTTAGCGGCGCAACTCGAGTTTGTGACTGGACGAAAACTCAAACTCGAGGGTTTGGTATAAAAAACTAAAGCCATTTGACGCGAATAGGCAAATGCTTAATCCCAGAAATAAAATTCGAGCGCAACCGTTCAATTTGCCCGATTTGCACCACACTCGAGACTCGAGGGAGGAGTTCTTCAAACAGCACCTTAATCTCGAGACGCGCAAGGTGTTCGCCAAGGCATTTATGCGGGCTTTTTAAGCCAAAAGCCACATGGTTATTTGGAGTGCGCCCAATGTCGAATTGATACGGATTGATAAACTCGCGTTCATCGTAATCAGCTGAAATATAGTACATGATGACCTTATCACCAGCTTTGACTCGAGTACCCGCCACTTCACTGTCTTGAATTGCTGTGCGCCGAAAGTGCATGGTCACGCTGCCCCAACGCAGGATTTCTTCGACGGCATCATCCATTAAATTCGGATTTTGACGTAGCGCCTCGAGTTGTGCGGGATTTTGAATCAGTGCCTCGAGTCCAGCCGCCATGGTGTAGCGCGTGGTGTCATTGCCAGCCGCCACCAAAAGCGTAAAGAAATTCTTGAATTCATGATCGGACAACGGCTCGCCATCCATCTTCGGCTCGAGCAAACGGGTAATCAGATCAGCTTTGGGATTCTGCCGACGGTCAGCAGCTTGTTCACCAGCGTACTTGAACAACTCCAAACCCGCTGGGCTACGAAACGGCATCAGGCGGTATTCGTCGGTGTCCACCAAATCCACCACATGCTGCGTGAATTCTGGGTCGGCATTGCCAATTAAAGCATCGCCTTTTTCGACCAACCAATGTCCGTCCTTGTCCGACACACCCAACAGCGACCCAAGCATCCGCATTGGCAGCGCTCGAGCAATCAGTTGAACAAAATCAAATTCGGACTGACCAGCCACGCCATCAATCACTTCTCGAGCCAGTAAACGCACCGCATCTTCATAAGCCAGCACTTCGCGCCTCGAGAATGGCGCACCCACCAAACGCCGGTAGGCTGTGTGCTGTGGTGGGTCAAGTTCCATCATGGTACGCCGAGCCTCGGTTTCCTCAGCAGTCATATCCTCGAGCCGAATACCCTTGGCGCTCGAGAAAATTTGTGGATTTTTACTGACGGTGAGGACATCTTCGTAGCGTGTAACTGCCCAGAAACCTGCGCCATCAGGTTCGGGCAACCACGTCAAGCCACTCGAGTCACGAAGGCGCTTAAAAGCCGCATGAGGCACACCTTGGGTGTACGTGTCATGCGAGAGAATATCGGCATTGGGGTCAGAAGAAATGTCCATCTTGCTCCTAGGTGGGTTGGGTAGCCATGCACCATTCAAATCAATTTGCGAACAAAAGCCTTTCAGTCCATGCAAAATCGCACTCGGTCAGCCCCTCAACCGTCGCTCCGCGCCACCCTCTCCCAAAAGACAGCGCTTCTTGACCCAAAGACGCACCTGACGGGCAGGGTCGCTTCGCGCAGAGAGAGGGGTTCGGGCTGCTTTTTGTTCCAGTTACTTCTCGAGAAGCCAGATTCAATAACACCAGCACCCCTCTTTGAGGGGTCGAGCGCAGCGAGGGGGAGTACGTAAGGCATTGCGTTCTTTTGATAATTTGAATGGAAACAAGGCTTAAGCCTATGCTTTTGGGCGAAGCGTGCTTCGCCCCTACGGTTTAGAGGAATGGGAGGTAATAATTTTTCTCCCAGTCGGTTACAGCGGCGGTGAATTTCTCCCATTCAGCGCGTTTGACAGCTTCAAATTGGAGAACTGCATCTTCGCCAATGGCAGCGCGGAGGCTCGAGTCAGCGAGGAGGGCATCGAGGGCTTGGCTTAAGTCATTTGGCACATGACGGGTGGTGCTTTGATGCTCGAGACAATCTTGTTCTTCGGGGGCAGGTAACTCGAGGTTGTCCACCAACCCAAGTCGGGCAGCGTGAAGTACCGCAGCCGTGGCGAGGTATGGGTTGGCTGCACCGTCTGACATGCGGTGTTCGATGCGGGTGGCTTTGCCTCGTTCGGCTGGGATTCGCACGGTTGCGCCTCGGTGGTCGTAACCCCAGTTTGCCCAGTAACCCGCCAATTGCGCGGGTCGCAGGCGCTTGTAGGCATTCACCGTCGGGGCGCAAATGGCTGCCATGCCTTCGTGGTGATGGATTAAACCAGCAATACAAGATCTGGCGAGGCTCGAGAGTCCGTCGGTTGCGCTTGGGTCGTTCATGGCGTTTTTGCCTTCGTTGTTCTCGAGCGAGAGGTTCACATGAAAACCATTGCCGCCTCGGTCAGCGAAGGGCTTACCGATAAAGGTCAGCAGCAAGCCTTTTCGAGCCGCCAGTTCTCGAGCCATGAGCTTAAACAAAAAGACATCATCCACGGCTTTTAGGGCATCGCCGTACTCGAGGGTCAGTTCAAAAGCGGGTGTGTCATACTCGGAGTTGATGCTCTCAATCGGTAGCTCACAAGCTCGAGCGGTTGCCATGATTTCATCGAACAAACCAACTGGGTCAACTGCTAAGCCCGTGCCGTACACATACGCCGTGGGTGTTGACCATTCACGCCAGCCGCCAGCGCCATCTGGCTCGAGAACCATCGCCTCGAGTTCAATGCCGACTTTGGCTTTGTAACCAAGGGCAGCCCAATCATCAATCGCTTTTTTCAGCACATTGCGTGGGGCGATGCTGAGCGGTTCACCATGAAACGATAAATCACCGACGACCACGCCCGTATCAGCTTCCCAACCAGGGCGAACATCGGACATGGATAGGCTCAAATCCACATCAGGCAGCCCCTCGAGCAGTTTTGCGCCAGGCGCTGGAACCATGGTGCGATCAAACGCCAGAGCAAACAAACTGATGCAATGTCGCGTACCCTTATGCGCCAAATGCGCTGGAAGGTACTTACCTCGAGCTAACCCGAGGTGATCAGGGAACAAAGCACGAATACGGTGATAATCAGACATAGATTCTCCTTTACATCTTTGCCGCGAGTTCTTTGGTCACATCAATCAAGACCCGAACATCATCTTCTGAGGTTCTAAAATTCACAAAACACGGTCTGAGACAAGCTTTACCATCCACCACGGCACTCGAGATGTAGACCCGTCCATCCAACTGCATTTTCTTGACCAACTCGAGGTTATGGGCATTCAAAGCGGTTTCGTTCTGCTCGAGGTGCTTTGGAACATGGCGAAAAGGCACAGTGGAAAGCTGTGGCTCGAGCAGCAGCTCGAGTTCTGGTTCGGCTTTGACCAGTTCAGCGCAGAGTTTGGCTTGCCCAATGTTGCGTTCAATGGCTTCGCGGTACTGAGTCGCACCGTGAACGCGCAACGCCATCCAGAGTTTCAAGGCTCGAAAAGGTCGGCTATACTCGAGGGTGCTGTCTACTGGATTGAGCGGTTGGTCTTGGTCATGCAGCATATATGATTCGTTGTGCGAGAAGGCTCGAGAAAGGGCGTGTTTATCCTTGACCAGCACCAAACTACAGGCTTTCGGGAGGTATAGCCACTTATGGGCATCCATCGAAAGTGAATTGGCATGTTCCAAACCAGCAAATAAATGCTTGGTGCTTGATGCAGCCGCGCCCGGCAGACCATACGCACCATCAATGTGCAACCAAATACCAAATTGTTTGGCGATGCTCGAGAGGGATAAAATAGAATCCACTGCCCCAGTTAAAGTCGTGCCAGCCGTTGCCACAATCGCAATTGGGGTGATGTTCGCTTTCAAATCAGCTTCAATTGCATGGGTCAACGCCTTGGTATCCATGCGGTGATGCTGGTCAATTTCGATGCTCCGCACAAAATTCGCACCAATACCAAGCACCTCAGCCGCACGACGCACCGAGTAATGCGCTTCGGATGAACAGTACAACGCCGCCGCCCTGCCATTCAAACCCGTGTTCCTCGAGTTGGGCAGCGCAAATTCTCGAGCCGCCATCAGTGCGGTGAGATTAGAAACCATGCCGCCACTGGTGAATGCACCCGCACCAAACGGATAATCAATCAGCTCAGCCGCGAAACGCAGTGCTTGTGCCTCGATTAAATCAGCGCTACGGGCAGTCGTGGCGAGATTCACATCAAAGGTCGAAGCCAAAGCATCTGCCAGAACACCGACTTCTAAGCCACTCGAGCCAATAAAAGCAAAGTACCTCGGGCGAGCCTGAGACAAACTGGTGTCCAAGTAGCCCTTGGCTTGATCTAAGGCTTGCAAGGCGGGCATTGGGGAATCATGCAGCCCAGTCTGGGCAAGGTCGCGCAAGGCAGCCGAGATGTCGGGTTCGGACGCTCGAGCCGCATCAAAACTCTGCCACGCCTCGGCAATCACCTCGGCGGCTCGAGTCAGCAGTTCACGGCGTGGAATATCAAGGGGTAAGCTCAAACGCGGATTCATAAACCGTCCGATTCAACCGTAGGGGCGACCCTCGTGGTCGCCCTGCTAGGAGATAATTTAGATTCAATACCCATAAGTGGATTTTCTCGAGATTGTGATTGGGGTGGGTTGGGAAGTTGGGCGAGGCACGCCTCGCCCCTACGGGTTAGGGAATCAGGGTTGGGAAATTGATGGGTGTTGGGGTCGTAGCCGTGTTGGGCAGCAAGCTCGAGGAGTTGGGCTTCGGGCAGGTCGTGCGGGTTGGGATGTTGTTGCTCGAGGGTGGCTCGAGTCTCGAGGGGAACAGCAGCTAAAAATGGGCAAGCGGCAACGGGCTGTTGGGCTTCCTGCAAAATGGCTCGAGCCATGTCAAGGCGGTTCATGTGGTCACGCTCCCATTGTATGCCTCGAATTGCTCGTTTTCCATGTCTATTGCAGCTTGGTCAAAACGAAAATACGAGCGTGGTGGTAGGATTCCCCAGACATTGCTGGCGTGGGCATCATCGGGGTATTGGCGTGGCTGGTGGTCAGATTCCAATTGCTCGAGGTCGCCGCAGAGTTCGATAAACATGTCCTCTTCGGGCATTCTAAAGTAACTGTATAAATTCCTAGCCATGCCATGCCGACCAGGTCCCCAGACAATGTGGCGTTTGTTTTTGCCAAGGTGGTCAAGGGCAACCCGAAAAGCACTCCAATCGTTCAGTTCAAACGCCAAATGATGAATGTGCGAGATGCCTTTCTCGAGAAACGCTATGACGTGATGATCGCTATTGACGTGCAACCATACGCCTTCAGAACCAATTTTGTCAGTGAGTTTGAATCCCAGTTTTTCAATGTACCAATTGGTCATTTGCTCGACATTTCTGGTCAAATAATTACAATGCCCAAATTTGCGTGGGTGAAAAGCTGGTGTACGGTTCGAGTATTGCCATTCTGGAACTCGAGGCTCAGTTGGGCGAACCCGTTCAATCAGCACGACTTTGTTATCCTCGGGGTCAAGTATCTGCAAGCCCATGCCGCGCAAGCCAACGCTTATTTCTTGGGCGTAAATACCGCGCTGCTCGAGTTCGGTTCTAGCCATCTCGAGCGAAATGCCTGTCTCGAGTTCGTATGCAATGTACTCAATTCCGCGCAGATAAGATGGAATCAGGCGCAAGCAATAATCCTCGTGCTGGCAGCGCAAAAAGCCCTCACCGTCAATGATTTCGCCGTGCAACCCAAGTAGGTGCGACCAACGCGCAAATGCCTCCTCGAGATTCACCACGCGCACCGCCGCGTGGTGAATACCAAAAATCAGTTTCATAACTCACCTCGTTTGACTCGAGCTTCGGCTTCATCTTCGGGAATTGCAAGTGCCACATGCAGCGTTGCAGCCGTGACTTCGGGTTGAATCCCAACAGGTACTAGGTCACGCTCGAGTTCAACAATGGTGTTCTCCAGCCGCCCAATGTTTGATATTTCAACTGCCACCACATCACCAATCTCAACCGGTCTCGAGTGAGCAGGTGTACCTGTGAACAACACATCGCCTGCCTCGAGGGTCACGAGTCGCGCCAAATCAGCAATTTGATACGCGACATTGAACATCAAATCTGAGCCGAGATGACTGTGTTGCACCATTTCGCCATTGACAAAGGTTTTTAACTCGAGGTTATTCGGGTCAAGGTCGGCGGCATCCACCAAATACGGACCCATCGGCGCAAAACCATCCTGCCCTTTGACCCGCACCATTGCGCCTCGATCAGCGTGACGGAAATCATGCACACCAAAATCATTGACAATCGTGTAACCAGCCACATAAGAAAGCGCATCCTCGAGACTGACATTTTGGCAGCGCCGCCCGATCAGGACAGCCAATTCGCCTTCGTAATTCAGGTACTTGCAACCTTTGGGACGTGCCACAGTTGCGCCGTGGCTCGAGACTGTGCCGAGCGGTTTCACAAACCACGCAGGCGCATCAGGCAGTTTTTTCATTTGGTACTCGACGCAACGGCTACGGTACGTGAGGTGCGTGGCGAAAATCTGGCGTGGCTCGATTGGACTCAGAAACTTTGCTTCGGACTCGAGAACTCGAGAACCGTCGTCGAGGACTAGATATTCTCCCTCGAGAATGGCGTGGAAAGGTTGGGCATTGATTTCGATACGAGCGTGTTTCATGGGTTCACCTGTTGGGCGGGCGAGGCATGCCTGTCTTGACCCAATACGCGCACCTGACGGGCAGGGTCGCCCGCCCCTACGGTTGGGTAAGGGTTCATCTTCTCACCTCGAGAAGGGCTGATTTATCTTGTTGGGCTAAGACTTTTCCACCATAAACGGTGTAGGCAAAACTAAAACGATAGCCTTTCATGATCTCGAGTGGCGCAATGGCGTTTAAGTCTTCGATGGTATCTGAGCCTAGGGTCAGGGTGGCATCGCCTTCCCAGATTTCCGTGGCGCTGCGGTCAAAACCTCCGCTATGGACGAGTTCGTAGACATCAGGGACAAGACCATCATAAGCAGGAAAATGCCTGGTGTTGTGCATCGGTGGGTCGTTGACGGTTGGACCCGTTTTGGAGATTTCGCGCAAGGTCACACTGGCTTTTGCCACAAAACGACTGCCTGCGGTGCAAGTGGCACTAAAACGCCCACCAGCTTCAACTCGAGGAGCAGCTTTGCCCACAGGAAAAGTGCGTGTGAGATGGATGCTACCGAGTTTCTTCGGGAAACCCTGAATGTACCCGCGATACATCGCAAAATCCTTATCCACCCAAATATAAACGCACCTCGAGGCAGGTTTGCCATTGTATTTACAACCAACCACCAAGAAAAACTCTTTGTACTGCGCTTGGATGGGGTCATCGAGTTCATGCAAATCATCCGAGCAGCTTTGCCAATCAGCGAAAATCGCGGCTACCGCACCAGCATCATCGGCTGGCTCGAGTTCAGGCGGTAAGAGCGCAATCACCGCTTCGGGATTGGTGCGGTACTCCACAATCAAAAAATCACCCGAATAATGCCAAGGCGGAGGCGGCACAAGACTCGCCCGACCATCAGGAGAAAGCGGGAAGGTATAACCAATTGGTGGTTGACGCATAGAAACTCCTTTAAGAAGAGGAAAGAGAAAAGGTAAAAGTAAATTCTCGAGCCATTTTTCTTTTCGACCAGCCGTAGGGGCGAGGCACGCCTCGCCCTGCGAGGCGACATAAATCTAAATTTTTGCGAGGATGAATTTTAGAATTTTCTTGCAAAATTTGTTTGTAGGACAGCGTAAAATGAAATTACTTAAAAACGTTTTTGATTTTTTTATCATCGTTGGGTGGCGGGCGAGGCAGCGACCCTGCCCGTCAGCAGCCGTGTTAAAAGTCAAGCCCCAACCCCCTCTATTTTTGCCAGCGTCATGTCAACCCACGGAGTACGGTCACGCACAATGATGTGCAACACAGCCAATAGTTTACGCATACACGCCA
>JAAFJQ010000145.1 GCA_013298185.1 Deinococcales bacterium | reverse complement strand
CCGATCTAGCATAGAGGCAGCGCTGGCATTGGATGACATCTGTGAAAAGCATACCCGATTCACTTCAAAAACCATGGTCAACCATGGCATCAACCATGCGCCAAAGTTGTACTTTAATTTGTTTAAGAACGCCGTGGGTCAAGTCGGTCACGCAGACCATCGCCCAGTAAATTTAAGCCCAGTACGGTTATGGCAATGGTTAAGCCCGGAAAAATTGTTGCCCAAGAACTCTGGTAAATAAACGTTTGGGCATCGCGCAGCATCACACCCCAACTTGGTGCGGGTGGTTGCGTGCCAAGCCCGAGGTACGACAGGGCTGCCTCTGCCAGAATCGCAATGCCAAAAGCAAAGGTGGCTTGGACAATCAGTGCCGAGGCGATATTCGGCAGCACATGACGAAACAACAAGCGCATGTCCTTAGCACCCAATGCCTTTGCCCCATCAATAAAATCAAGGTTTTTGGTGGAAATCACCCCCGCTCTGGTCAACCGAGCAAACGTCGGAATGCTCGAGATACCCACAGCGAGCATCGCACTCCAGATATTTGGGCGCAGAATAACGGCAATGAGAAGCGCTAGTAAAATCGTTGGGAAAGCCGATAGTGCATCCAAAACCCGCATGATGATGTCATCCAGTAAGCCACCAAACCAACCAGATAACATCCCCAGCAGTAAGCCTAGGCTCGAGCCGATGCCAACGCTAATCACTCCAACCAAGACACTGGTACTTGCGCCACGCAGCAACCGAGATAAGGTATCACGTCCAAAATTATCTGTGCCAAGTGGATACACCCAACTCGGGGCTTGGAGTTGCACGGCGAAATTCTGAAACGTCGGATTGTGCGGAGTCCAAATCAAACCCAGAATTGCGGCAAACACCAGTAAGCCAAGTGTAGCAAAACCAAACAACAAATTAAACTCGAGACGTGCCGTGCGTTTAGGCTCGAGTTCAGGGTTTTGCGAGGTAATTTGATTCATAGCCAAGAACATTCTAAGTTTTTATCGGAGTAATTGACAACCATTTTTGCTACAGATGTTCTATGGAGGTGGCAATACTTCAAGGCAATGACTGACCAAATCACAACAGTGAGCAAAGAATGAACTGGCTCGAGAATTGATGTGATTTCCGAAGAAGACATGGAAAAAGTTGTCCAAGTCCTTAAACGTCAACTTGGCATTTAAGGGGTTAAACGATTCCTATCTCGTGGGAAAGCTCGAGCGTAACGCACGTTGCTGATCTCGAGGATTTTGGCGGTTAAGCGTTCTGCGCCAATCGCTAAGCCACCATGTGGTGGCATCCCGTGCTTGAAGACCTCGAGGTACGCGCCAAAGCCTTCTGGAGTGACGTTGCGGTACGCCATATTCTCGAGTAACATCTGGTAGTCATTGACGCGCTGACCGCCACTGGTGATTTCAATGCCTCGAAACAACAAGTCAAAGCTCTTGGTGGTGTTCTCTTCGATGTTCGGATAGGCATAGAACGGACGGGCATTGCGTGGGTACTTGGTGACAAAGACAAAATCCGAATCAAAATGCTCTAAAAAATGCCTCGAGATAATCCGTTCGCCTTCGGGGTCTAGGTCTTTGCCGCCGTTGGTGTAACCGTATTTTTCGATGCACAAGGCTCGAGCTTCGGCAAGTGGAATGCGTGGGATTTTGGCTGGCACAGTTGGCGCACTCACACCGCACAACTCGAGTTCGGTCTGGCATTCTTTAGCGACTTTGCCGAGCATATACGCCAAAACCAGATTTTCCATGTCCATCACGTCTTCTTCGGATTCAATAAAGCCCATTTCAAAATCCAAGCTCATGTATTCGTTTAAGTGCCGACTGGTGGCGTGTTCCTCGGCGCGGTAGACACAAGCAGTTTCAAAAACGCGCTCGTAAACCCCGACCATGATTTGCTTATAGACTTGTGGGCTTTGTGCAAGGTACGCGGTTTGCTCGAAATACTGCACTTCAAATAAGCTACTACCACCTTCTGCACCTGCCGAAACAATTTTTGGAGTAAAAATCTCGGTGAAACCTTGTTCAATCAGTGCCTCGCGGAAACCTTGGATCAATGCAGCTTGGATTTTTAAAACTGCGCGTTCTTTTAAGCCACGCAAACTAACATAACGATAATCGAGCAGGGTTTCAGGATTGGCTTTCCATTCTTCTTTGGAAACCTCAACTGGGGCAGCTTCAACCGCCACGCTGATCATCTCGAGTTGCTTCACTTGAATTTCTAAGCCTTGGGGCGCTCGAGGGTTTGCCACAACTTTGCCAATCACCCGCACACTCGACTCGAGCAGTGGGATATGCACACCCTTGCCAAGCACACATTGGGCTGTGCCTGTGCGGTCACGCAGCACCAAGAATTGCACCCCGCCAAGGTCGCGGCGAAAATGCACAAAACCCTCGAGTTTGACTTCAGTATCAATACAATTTTTTAATTCAACCGTCAAAGTACGCTGCATACAACCCCTTAAGGAAAAACCCCACTCGAGTCTCGAGCGGGGCGTGAAAACAAATAAAAGCCCCGACGGTTAGGAATCGTCGTCGGAGAAATTATCGAAGATGAATTTCATAGCGTCTTCGAGTATAAGTTGAAGGTTGTTGGTGCGTCAAGAACAATTGTTAGGGCGTTAAAAAAGGCAGCAAGATCGCAAGGGTTGTTTCGGGTTGCTCTTGGTGCGGTAAATGCCCAGCTTTAGCAACAACTTCTAAGCGAGCCTGTGGTACTTCGATAAGCATTTGTTGAGCGTGGCTGATTGGGATAATCTGATCGGTTTCACCCCAAATCAATTGGGTTGGCATGGCAAGCTCGAGTGGGATTGGTGCAAATAAACTCCTTAAAGCCGCAAAAAAAGCATCGCGTTGTGTATCAGATTGAACCCGTTCCCAGACCCGTTGATGCAAAAACTCGAGGTCGGTTTTTGGTAATGCTTCTAAGTCGTGGTAATACGGTTTTAAGGTCGCAAAGGCTGCGTCTTGTCCAGCTTGGCGCAGACCATTGTAATAGGCTTCGCCGCGTCCAAACTCGAGCAGTGGCGCAATCGCGGGTGTGACCTGTAAGCCACCTAGGGTTGGGGCTGCGCCGCCAATCAAGCACAGGCTTTGTACTCGAGTTGGAGCTGTGCTGGCGAGGCTGGCTGCTACGACTGCTCCAAGGCTCGAGCCAACCAGATGCACGGTTGGCAGTTGAAGTTCATCGAGCAGACCCAGCAACGACCGAGCAAAACCTTGGATACTGCTTTCTTGGGTTTGGCTGCGCCCAAAACCGGGTAAGTCTGGGGCAATCACCCTATATTGTTTGGCAAGTGGCAAAAACAAGTGCCGCCAAGTGTCAGCTTCGTCGCCGTTGCCATGAATCAGAACAATGCTTTGACTCCCTTGGCTCGAGTCAAAAAAGAACATACCACCTGCTTGATTGGCAAATGGGGCGAGGCTCGGGTGTGGCGCAAAGGCACTCATAACCTGCGAACAGCTCGAGGTTGCCCGTCTATGATGACAGTCACTTCGGCTTTGCCAATTTCGGCGCGGAGTGAAATGGTGCTGCTGATTTGCTGCCCTGCCACAACCGCAATCGGTCCGAAAACCACCCGTTCGCCATCGAGGTCTTTGACCCGAATCTCGAGTGTCCCCGAAGTGATGTCCGCTGCAACATCGTAGACAAACGTTTCGCTGCGGGCTTCGATAAGAACAGGTGCGGAATTGGGTGTTTCTGGTGTGGTTGGTGTGGTGTTGGGTGCGTCTGGGGTGGGGGTATCTGGAGTGGTGGTGACTGGCGGTAAGGTATTGGGGTCGGTGTTGGTTGGAGTGGTGTTGGGAGTGGTGCTGGTTGGTGTGGTGGTGGTGTCTGGTGGAGTGGTGTTGGTCGGTGTCGTATTGGTCGGTGTGGTGTTGGTTGGTGTCGTATTGGTCGGTGTGGTGTTGGTCGGCGTATTGGTGGCTGGTGGCGTGGTCGGTTTTGGTAAAATCGGTTGTGGCACAATTGGCTTGGCAGCTAAACCAGCCACTGCCACGGTCAGGGTGGCATCTGACTCGAGGTCAACCACGGTGTCAGGGCTTGGGGTTTGAGTTAAAACCGTGCCGTATGGCAAACTGGAGACTTGGGTTTTGATTTCCACCAAACGCAAACCGGCTAATTGCAAGACTTTCTTGGCATCTTCGGTGTTCAAGCCACTTAAATTGGGAATAAAGGTTTTGCCACTTGGCGCTCGAGGACCTGAAGCCAGCAAAGTCACACCTTGTCCACGTACCACTTCGGCTTGAGGGGCTGGGTTCTGCCCAAGGATATAATCTCTGGCTGTGCCTTCAGGGGCTGGCACTCGAGCGATACGCCCAACGGTTAAATTGGCTTCTTTTAAGGCAATTTGGGCTTCGGCAAGGGTCTTACCTGCCAAGGACGGCATCAGCAGCGCCCGAGGTTGATTGACCGTAATTTCCACCACACGCTGCTCGGTGATGCTCGAGCCTGCCGCAGGGTTCTGGGTTAGAACAACGCCGCGCACTTTGGCTTGGTCGCTGCCTTCGACTGGGCGTGGGGTTAAACGGGCTTCGGATAAAAGCTGAGCCGCTTCGGCAAGGGTTTTTCCGACCACATTCGGCACAGTCACGGTTGGTGGCTCGAGGAATTGTCGTGTGGCTTGCGCTCCGAAGTAAATCACACCCGCCAAAGCCACCGCTCCGGGGATGGTTCGTACCAATAGTGCTAAGAATCGCTCGCCGAGGCTGGGTTTGGGTGTGGCGGCTTTGAGTGGTGCAACCTGAGACTGCGAGACGGGTTTGACCTGAGATTGCGAAATTGGTTTCACCTGAGATTGCGAGACTGGTTTGCTTGATTGCACTTGAAGAGGCGGAGCAACGGTTTCAAGGACTGGCTGACTACCTGAATTTTTCTTAACAGGTACGACCTTGTTGCGGCTGTTGCCTTTTGCGCCCTCGAGCAGAGGCTGATTGAGTTGTGCAATTTCTTCAATGCTGCGGTCAGCGCTTTGAAGGCTGCTTAACGCTGGTCGGACATCGCCTTTTGCGCCTTGCAGTGCCACAAAAGAGGCATCGGTGAGGGCAAATCCATAACTACTCAACACCTGTGCCGCTTCGGCTAAGGCGCTACGAAAACCTTGGTCTTTGGGGTGCTGGGTCAGCCAAGTGGCGGCATCTGTGCCGCTTAGAATTTCCCAGACGGTGTAATACGCACCCGGGCGTGAAACGGCGTCCAAGAGCAGTGGCGAAGCCACGTTTTTAATGCTGGTGCGGTAACGGTGAAAGTTGGCTCGAGATTTTGGATCAACCACGTAAAACCAGTCAAGACGCACGGTTTTGCCGCTCGAGTCGGTGGCTTCAACTGAACGCATCCACTCATCGCGGGATAGTTCTTTGACCAAGTCGTACTTGTTGTCCAGACGTTCTGGCATATAGTGTGTATTGTAGCAAGCACGGATGAGGGTTGTGAGTGATGGTGGGTGCTTGCATGGCAGGTCTTAAAATCTTACAAAATTCTTACAGTAATCTTGTACCACTTGATTGAATTGTTTTTTGCGCTGCTTATAACAGAATGAATTGATTCAAATGACAGAAAATACCGTACAGAACAACTCAAATTAAATTCATAAAAACCGCGTCTTCGGTTATATCTCGAGTTTATACCCAAAACCAAAGTCTCAAACTTTGTTGTAACGACTACCATATGTGGTGTCTATTTTTCACACGCAACAGGATTTTGTGGTATAATTCCTTGCAGATCAGGGAAAAGGTTTTCTTGGTTATGCAATATACGAAACGAATCTTGACAAATGATTCTGCTTGAGGCAAAATATGGCTATGCTCATCACAGAACGCGCAATTATAAATCCGCCGAGAACCACTCGAGTTCGTCATGTGCCGCAAACTGTGGCACTGCCTGAAGCTGCAACCCAAACAGCTCCTATAACCTCGAGCCAAACCAAGGTTCAACCCGTCAGCCAAACCCACCAACGCCTTGGTGACCGCCAAAGCTGGATGCTTCTGGTCTTGGTGTTGATTCCATTGATTGGCGCAGTTTCTAATTTACTGACCTACGGATTTATTCGCTAAAACACAACCAACAACTGCCACCAAACGAGTACCTTGCGCCTCAAACCACTTCTCATCTCGAGGTGTCAAAATCAGAGCTGTGGTCACTCGAGAAGTCACGCTCCCATTCCTAGCCTTACTAATCCTCGGTATGGGCTTATTGACCGTCTCGAGCGTTGCCACACCAGAAAATGTTCAAAAGCAACTGATTGGCATGGGCTTAATGCTCGCACCAATCCTTGTGATTTGGTTTCTCGGACGGCGCAGAATATACCAATTAACCGTGCCTCTGTACGCTGTTTCATTGGTCCTACTGACATTGGTTGGCGTGATTGGCGTTGAAGTCAACGGCAATCGCAATTGGTTTGCGCTGCCCGGTTTTCAATTCCAACCCCTCGAGTTTGGCAAAATCGCTTTGATTCTGATGCTGGCACGTTACTTGCGTGACCCATTCAAATCGGTGCGCGATTACTTACCTGTTGCCATTATTGCCATTCCCATGCTGGCAATTACATTTATTGGCACAGGCGACACAGGCGGGGTGATGGTGCTGATGGCGATCATCCTTGGGATGATGGCAGTGCGCGGCATCCCGTGGCAGCACATGCTGATTGCTGTTTTGGTATTGGTGGTTGTGATTCCAACGGTGGTTGTGCCGCGTTTATCCGCCTTTCATAAGGAACGCCTGACTATATTCTTAAACCCAGAATCCGATTCAAGGGGCAAAGGCTACCAGTACATTCAAAGCCGAATTGCCATTGGTTCAGGTGGTGTTTCAGGCAAGGGCTATCGCCAAGGTACGCAATCCCAAGGTGGTTTTGTACCAGCCGACCACACCGATTTTATTTTTGCACCATGGGCAGAAGAACAAGGTTTTGTGGGTGGCGTGCTGCTGATTCTGGTGTTTGTCGCCCTTTTTTGGCGCATGGCAGCCTTGGGTGGCGAATGTCTCCAAAGTACAGACCGCTTGGTGATTGGTGGTGTGTTGTCCTTACTTGGTTTTCAGGTTCTCGAGAACATTGGTGCTGCGATTGGTGTTGCTCCATTAACAGGGCTAACTTTGCCGCTTTTTAGTTATGGTCCTTCGAGTTTACTCTCAACTGCCACAGCACTGAGTATTGTCTATGTGGTTCACCGTGACCGCTTTGAAGATTTTTAAGTGGTTGGATCTAACCACTGAATCCCAAACCGCGCAAAACCCTGATCTATGCTCACTAAAGTCGCTTGTTGCTCGAGGGCTAAAGCTGCTAAGAAAGCATCATTGACATCATTGCCATGAATTTGGTGGTCAATGCAAAGTGATTCAAAAATTTCAAACGAACGCGCTGTTGGCTCGAGCCGACGATAACCTGCTTGACGCATTGAAGCCAAGAAGTTAAAAGGATCATTGATACGCGAAGCCCCTCCGGGCATTTTCGGTAACGTAGTAATTCGCAGCAAGGCAATTTCAACCAAATAAGGTGCAGTGACA
This sequence comes from Deinococcales bacterium, assembly GCA_013298185.1. GTDB lineage: Bacteria > Deinococcota > Deinococci > Deinococcales > JAAFIG01 > JAAFIG01. The sequence goes on along the minus strand of JAAFJQ010000145.1, from coordinate 2,847 downwards.
ATATCGCCGCGCTGTAAAGCCTTGGTCAGCCAAGAATAACAAGCATCAAAGTGTTCTGCGTCCCAACGAGCGGCTTGAATCAGCACATTGGCATCGGGAATAAAAATCATTGGGCTTGCCGCAATCTGAATTGCTCAAGGACTTGCTCATCGCCATTCAAAGTTTTTACTTCCTCGTTTGATAAGCTAAAACCCGACCCACCAAAGGTAGCAAGTTGAACAATCCGAGGCGCGGCAGACTGCTCGAGATTCATCTGTAAACCCTGTTCAATAAAGGCTGTGATGGTGATACCGCGCTTGGCTGCCTCGGCTTTAGCAAGGCGGTACAGTTGTTGATTGATTCGCAACGATGTAACCATACAAGAAATCTAGCAAATCTTGCAAAATTGTCAAGTTCTACAACCCGAAACCACCTGCCACCTCGAGAACTTGTCCCGTGATGTAACTCGAGGTGGGTTGAATGACCGACCAAACCGCTTCGGATAACTCCTCGAGTGTGCCTAATCGCCCCATCGGTATCAACTCGAGCGGTTGTGAAATGCTGTTTTCAATCACGCCTGGGCTAATCACATTGGCGGTGATGCCATGCTTGGCTTCGGCTTGGGCAATGGCTTTGGTCAGCAGAATCACCCCTGTTTTGGCAATCACATAAGGCAGGATGGTAGGGCGAGCCTCGAGGTTCTGCGAACCTGCAAAGCCAAGATTCACAATCCGCCCAAAACCTTGCCCGCGCATGATTGGAAGGGCAGCATGACAAGTGTAAAACGTGTTGTTCAGGTTGCTGTCGAGCATTTCATGCCAATCGGTCAGCTCGAGGTCAGGAAGCGGTTTTTTGATGTAATTGCCAACATTATTGACCAAAACCCCAAGCGAGCCAAGTTCTCGAGCGGCTTGTCGTACCAATGCCTGAGCTTGGCTCGAGTCGCGCAGATCGGCTTGTAGGGCAATGGCTTTTACGCCCAACGCCTCGAGCTGGCTACAGACCTCGAGCGCTGCGCTTTGCGAGGTGTGGTAATGCACCGCCACGCTGTAGCCTTCGGAGGCGAGTTTTAGTGCAATGGCTTGTCCAATGCCTTTGGCTGCGCCAGTCACCAGAGCGGTTTTCATGCTGCACCTTTGGGAAATTGATGCTTGGCGCACCACTCGAGTAAACGCTTGGTGTAGGTATTGATTGGGTACTCAAAGGCTTCTTGGAGTGTCACCCAAGCAAATTCAGCGATTTCCTCGTTGGGTTTGACTTGGTTTGAATCGGAGTACGCCACAAACTCGAGGCTTAAAAAATGCGCGGGTTTGTAAAAAAGTGGGTCGTTGATAATGTCCGAGTAAAAAGCGTAGGTTTCGTCGCGTATCTCGAGTCCGACTTCTTCACGCATTTCGCGGCGCAGGGCGGTCAGGGTGTCCTCGCCGTAATCTATTTTGCCGCCCGGTACACCCCAAAGCCCGCTCCATTTGTGGGTGCGAACAATCAGGACTTTTCCCGCGTGAGCAATCAGGGCAGCCACAGCAGGTAAGGGATAGGATTTAATAAGTGGTGTCACGCCTCGAGCCTACGGGGTTTGGAGGCTTCAAGACAAGGGGAACGGCTACTCTGCTTGAAACACTTGGCTTCTCGAGAGGAGCAGTTTGTTGTTGACAAATACCCGTAACTCGAGGGTGTACTTGCCTTTTGGCAGGGCGGGGAGTTTGGCAATGTACGGGATGCTGTTACTTTCAGCCACGACTTTGTTGTTCAGCAAGTACTGCACTTTGCTGGGCAGTGGTTCATAGGTTTTGACCCAAGCGGTCACATCAAAGGGTGATTGCGCCAGAATACGGTTGGGAAAGCGGCTTGGCATGACGGTTGGTTCAATCGCATCGCTGCGAATAAAAATTGGGTTGGCAAGCAGGGCTTTCATCGCCTCGAGTTTGGCTCCGACCAACTGATAATTGTTGCGGCGCTCGGCAGCTCGAGAAGGGGTGATGAACTTAGAGCGGATCATGTCAATGTCGAGCCAATTGATGTTTTTGATGCGTGGATAACGCTGGGCAACTCCCCAGTAGAGCATGTTCATTTTTTGAATCGCAAAGTTGGTGTAATCGGTGCTTGGGGTCAGTTGTGTTTCGTGACTGGCAGCGTACTCGGATATTTGAATTGGGTGCTTGGCGGCGTATTTTTCGTAAATTGGTTTTAATTGGTCAAGCGGTGAAACCCTGAGGTTACTTTGTTTGATGTCACCATTGCTAAATGGTGTGCTGTACATTGAAACGCCCACCCAGTCCACATAGGCTTGTCCGGGGTAGAAGGCATCTAAGACCTCCAAACGGCTTGCCATGGGCATCCAGACCATCACGGCATTGGGGGCGATACGACGAAAAGTATCGGCGACCAGCCTAAATTTTTGGATGTACAACGCAGGGTTTTTGCTCCATTCGTTGATTGGGTCGTTGAATTCGCCAGCAAAACGCACAAAGGTTGGTACACCCGAATCGCGCAGGGCTTTGGCAAATGGCTCGAGGACAGCTAAATTCACTTGGGAGAGTGGCATATTTGGTTCTATGGCTAAATGCACCATGCCACCAGCTTGGCGCACCGCTTTGTAAAAACGAGTTGGGAAGAATGGGCGGTTGAGGCTGTCTTGGCTTGGTTGTATCAACTGATGGTAACGAAAGTAGACCGCGAACTCCGCGCCAAAACGACTTGGTAAACGCAGTTGGTCTTGTTCGTCTATGCCTGTTTCATCCACGTACATGCCCATCAGCACGCCGTTGCTCGGCTCGAGTTTGGCGGGTTTGGTGGCTGGCTGCACCGGTTGCCAGATGTAAACTTCGCCTTGTTGCCGAAAAGGATTGGTGCGGTTTTCTAAGGCTC
>JAAFJQ010000142.1 GCA_013298185.1 Deinococcales bacterium | reverse complement strand
GGCTTCTAAAATCTCGAGTCCTATGGTGGCTTGCCCCACAATCACATCCATATCGTTATACGGCGAGATATAAGGCTTATGCTGTTCCAGTGCAATTTGACGAGCATGTATTTCAGTTACCAAACCATCATCGCCATAACGCTGTACCTCAGCTCCATACCGCTCAATCGCGGCACATTTGACCGAGTTGGCATGATTGGGTACAAAAACCAAAGCTGAACCACCAAGTTGCGCCACGGCATACGCTACGGCTGCGCCGTGATTACCACTCGAGGCGGTTACCACACCTTGCTCGAGAACTTCTTTGGGCAGCTTAGAGAGTTTTGCCATTGCCCCACGAATTTTGAATGAGCCTGTTCGTTGTACATTCTCGAGTTTCAAGAACACCTGAGCGCTGTGGCGTTTTGACAAGGTGGCAGAAAATTCAAGTGGTGTCTGGCGGATGGTGTTTTGGATTCTCGAGTTGGCTTGTTTGGCAGCAGCTAAAATTTCAAGTGCATTCATGAGGTTAAGTACCTTTCAAGCTGTTCGAGGGCTTCGGGCATGTTGCTGCGTCCATACCCCATGCGAATATGATTGGGTTGGTCATAAACACTGCCGGGCAGAAGCAGCACCCCTGTTTTTTCAACAACTTCCTCGCAGAAATCCATGACACTGCCTTTGATCTTGACTCGAGGGAAACCAATTGGGCTGGCATTGGGCTTGACCCAAGAAAACAAATCTGAGTGCCGTGCCAAAAACGCCTCGAGCAAGGGAAAATTATGCTGCACAATTCCTAAATTCCGTGCCAGAATGACTTGGCGTTGACGAAGCGCAAGCGCCGTTAAAAACTCCGAAGGCGCACTCGAGCAGATGGTCGTGTAAAACTTAAAATGCAGCATCTTCTCGAGTAGGGCATGGTTTTTAGAGACCAACCAACCCAAGCGCAGACCGGGTAAACCATAGGATTTGCTCATTGAACCAAGCGAAATGGCGTTGTCGTAGAGGTCGCAAATTGCAGGTAAACGGTTCTTTGGGTCATGCTCGAGTTCACGATAGACTTCATCGCACAGCACAATGATGTTTTTCTCTCGAGCCAAATGAATCACCGCATCCAAAACCTCGGGTTTCATGTTGATTCCTGTGGGGTTGGATGGCGTGTTGATGTACAGCATTTTGGTATTGGAACGAATCAAATTCTCGAGCGCGGCTAGATCATGCGCCCAGCCGTCCTCAAAGTGCCGCTCCCAAAGACTGACCTCAGCGCCTGTGGAACGCGCCAACTCGAGGGCGCTCTCATAGCATGGAGTTTCGACAATCACATGATCGCCAGAGCCAACCAAAGCGTGATAAGCAATAAAAATTCCTTCCTCGGCGCTCGAGACCACCAAGGCATCATCGGCGCTCATGCCAACGTAAATCTGGCTGATGGCTTGACGCAAATACGGCGCTCCAGGGCTTTCGGTGTAACCAAGCCAAAGCGAGTCCAGCTCAGCTCGAGCATTCGGCTCGAGTGCCAAGAGTTCTGCCATCGAAAGCGACTGAGCATCCGAACTCGAGAGCATGTACTTAGCGGTGAATTCGTGTTTTCCATAGTAATGCTCAATCCGAAATGGGTTTAATTTCATAGACTCATCCTTTTCTGGCTGCGGTGAGCCAGTTGTAAATCGTTGCCCTTGAGACCTCGAGAATATCAGCCAGATGCTGCGTTGCATTGCGGGTGGAAAATAACTGCTTTGCGTCCAAGGCTCGCACGGTCTGGATTTTCTGCTCTCGGGTGAGCGCTTGGAGTGGCGTATCAATTTCGCGTAAGTAGTTGCTCAGCGCAGCGTGAATCTGCTCACGCCAATCAGCTTCAATCAAAGCGGCGGGCATGGTAACTTTGGTGGCAGTGAACTGCTCGAGCAGACTTTGAAAAGCATCAAAACTCGAGACATCCATGTTGATGCAAAGTAAACCCGAGCGCTGATTTTTGCTGTCCAGTACAAGACTGCTGATGCACTTTAAGCGCCGACCATTCCAATTGCTGCGCTCATAAGGTCCGTAGACATCTTGGTGCTGCTCGAGTTGAAGTTCTTGGGCGATCAAGGATGGGTCGCCAGCTTTACGGCGCGAAAAGTTATTCCAGATTTTAACCACTTGGTCAGTCTCGAGGTCGTGCAGCACAACCTCGGCGTGAGGGTGTAAAAGCAAGGCAATACCTTCAGCAATAGGAAAAACATGTCGGTATGTGTCCTCGAGTTTGGCTTTGGAACGTGGCATGTTTAGAGTATATGTCTAACTTAGAATTTTTTTCAATAGCAAAAGCACCGCATGAGGGGGGCATGCGGTGCTTTTAGAAGCTATTTCACGACTGAATGCTGTTGATCGCAATGCGTTTGGCTTGACTCTCGGCGGCTTTTGGAATTCTGACCGTCAAGCACACCATGCTCTAAGTTAGCTTCAATGCCTTCGTGGTTGATTCGCACGGGGATTCGCACCACACGCTTCTGCTCCCGCTTGGGCGTTCGCGCCACAGGACTTTGGTGCCTTCGGTTTGGCTTTCCTCGAGTTTGCTGCTCAAGGTCAGCACATTGCGCTCGAGGTTCAGCTCAATATTTTCGGGTTGCACACCGGGCAGGTTCACTTTAACCAGCACGGCATCTTGGGTTTCAAAAACATCCACATCGGCGTTGCGGCTGGATTTGGTGCTGCGTTCAAGGTCGGCAAGAACAGCATCCATGAACTTCAGGGGGTTGGTGTTAATTCGCATCATCATAATTCTCACTCCTTATTGGCTGATTTACTTATCAGCAAACTTGAGTATAGTATGCTCAGATTTTTAGATCTTGTCAAGTCTAGTTATTTTAGCTTAGATAAAACTTCTTGCAGCAACCCAAATGCTCCAATCACCCTTGGAAAACCAAGGTAAGGAATCGCAAACAACAACGTCTCTCGCAGCTCGAGTTCGCTTGCACCATTGTTCAATGCACCGCGCAAATGGGTTTTTAGTTCACTTGGATTGCCCAAAGCGCAAAGCATGACTACCGCCAGCAATTCTTGGGTTTTGGCAGGCAGTACACCCCGAGCATAAACCGTGCCATAGGCAAATTCGCGCACGTACTGCTCGAGGTCTGGGTCAAGCGCAGTTAAGCGTTGTTCGATGATGTCTTTGTGTTCTCCCCAAATCGCTTCTCGAGGGTCTGGTTTCATAGCCCCTCGGACAGCAACAGATAAGCTGCACTGATGGCGGGCGCAGAGACTTTCAGGCTGCCGTTTTTTGCTCCTTCGAGTAATTCCTTTGGGCTTAGAAACTCGAGGCTGATTTCTTCGTCATCGTCTGGGATGCCGTAAGCTGGGCGCAGGTTCTCGGCACGGATCAGATGCACCAATTCATCACAAAAGCCCGGCGAGACGTAAAAACTGGTCAGTAGACTTAAATCCCCGCCCAACATGCACTCTTCGGCAAATTCTCGAGCCGCAGCTTCAAGAATATCCTCGCCGGGTTCAATTAAACCAGCCGGTATCTCTAGGGTATAGGCTTGCAGTGGCGCTCGGTATTGGCGCACCAAGAGCATTTTTTGGTCTTGGGTGGCTAGGATTGCCACAGCGGGTTTGTGTTCAATAATTTCCCAATAATCGTTGTCCAGATGCAGATTTAAGACCCGTCCTGTGTAGATGGTTTGGCGGTTTTGTGGATTGTGTTTCATTTTTTTACTGTATCACCAAAAAAACAAAAACCGCGTATAATGGACGGGTGAATGCCTCTGATCCACAATTGCTGGTTGAATTGTATGAGTATAAGGTGGCGGATATGCTTCAGCGCCGCGATCCTAAAGGCGGTAAGCAATCGCTGCGTGAATTACGTGATGTGCTGAGTGGTATCAGCCTCAATCAACAATTGCAGCGTCGTTTTCGCGTGGCTGACCGCAGTCTGCGCGAAAAAAGTGCTGCCCCGATCAGCAACATGCAGGTGATTGAACCTCAGGGTCTGGAAGTTGGCATTGGTGAGGGTTTTGTGTTGACCGAAACTGCCCCCGCCAATATCAATGAAGTGCCGCAAGTGCCAGAATTGCTCGATGAAGAAGGCGAAGTGCTGCGGCTTTTAGGAATGCGGGTTTGGCGAGCCGAACTATCTGAAAACCTGCTCGAGCAAGGTAAAAAATGGCGTTCAGAAACCAATCGTCCGGTGCTGCGTTTGGTCTATGCGGTGCTTCATAACCTTGATTTATACGCTGAGCAACCGACCTTTGCTACAGATTTGAATCTTTCAAAATTAAAAGTCTACTCGCCTGTGCCAGAACCCAATGACAGCCTGATTCGCTTGTCCGACAGTGAAGCCGTGGATGGCTTAATGACTTCGTTGCTGCATCATGTGCTTGAGTTCACCACCGAGTACCCGAAAATGCGCCTACCCGAAAGCGAAGTACTCGCGTACCTGAGGCGTTTTGCGATGTCAGTCGCCAATGACCATTTGGCAGGTGAACCACCGCCACCGATTCAGCCCAGCCCTCGAGAAATCACCAACACGATTGACCAAGTGCGCCGCGAGAACATGAATCCGGATGCCAAGTCCGAGATGCTCTCAAAACTCAATAAGCAACTCGAGTTAGCCGCTGCCAAGGAACGCGAACAGGCTCAAGCGCTTCAAACCGAACGCCGTAATTTACTGGCAGCCGTGGAGTCATTATTTGCGTATTTGACCGACCGCTTACCAGCTCGGTATGGTGGCAAAGACAAGGACATTATTTACCCAGTCCAGATTTATGGCGCTCAGAGCGAAAATCGCCGCTTAGAAAGCATTCCAGCTGATGCCAGACAAGTGATTGTGCGCCTTGGGCGTGCCACCGATATGGTCTTTGGGCAGACCAATTTTCATTTGATCAACCGCCCCGAAGGTTGGGTGATGCAAGTCGGAGAAGCCGAGTACCCAATTCAAAATGGTGCGATTGTGCCGCTCGAGAAACGCGAAATTCGTTTGTTCGCCGAGTCAGTCGGCAGTGTGCCTTATGTTGCCATGGAATTGCGTGACCGCGATGGCGGCGGTTTATGGCATTTGCTTGCGATTGCCAAATGTACGGCGGTGCTGCTTGACCCATCGTATAATTTTATGAACATGCGTTTGATGCGAGCCACAGTGTCTTGGATTCGTGACCGCCGAATTGAACCGCGTGAATACCACCCTGAAACTGGTACAACTTATGCCACTGCTCCAGAGGAGAACTTACTCAAATACGCTCGTAATGCCTCAGAAAAAATCCTCGAGCGCCTGAACCGCGCCCCAGCTGGCACACTCGAGAAAAGTTTCTCCACAGCTGCCGAAGTGCTAAACGAGGATGAAAGCCCTCAGCGTTCAGAAATCCTAGCCAATATTTTTGCCCAAGCCATGCAAACCCAAGCTGGTGAGTTCACCGAAGGACTCGAGTTGCAAAACCCCAGTCAAGTGATTTTGGTATCCTACCGTGGCGAACCAGTCACTGTGCGGGTGATGGGACGTGCCTTTACCATCCGCACCGACAACTTAGGCAAGATGTACGCCTTTGCACCTGGTTCAGGTGGACGTGCTTTTGAGGACGTGCTTTCAGTGATTGTTCCGGGTGGTTTTGTGATGTTTGCTCGAGATGGCTTGCGGATTGCAGTTGGCTTCTTGGCAACAAGCTAAAAGCAGCGTTTTAGCTCAAAATGAACTACAATACAACCCACATGGGCGTGTCGCTGCATCTTTTATCCAATCTCGAGCAGGTGCGGGCTTGTCTCGAGCCGCTGCTGCTGCCCGATTCAACTGCCATTCTTGTGCCTCGCGGTGCTTGGCTTTCAATTTATGCTGAGCAGTTATCGTCTGACATCAGTGATATTGAAGAATTGGCTGCGCCACTTTCTGAACTTTCCGAGGTCTACGCCATCATTGCTGAGCGTCAACTCGAGGTTTATGTTTTTTCCAAAGGAGCATTGCAACAAATTCAGTCAAACCCACCACCTGATTTGCCCGATGATGCCATCAATGAATTTGAGGTGCTGCAAAGCCCAGCCAAAGCTGATTTACTACCAAGCGGCAGCCAAATTCTCGAGAACGAAGCAGCAAAACCCGGATTAGCTGAGTTTTTTGGGCGTTCTGAGGATGAATAATCACTCGTGCCTGTCTAAGCGCTGCCAACCAAACCACATAGGTAAAATCGTGCCAAGCACAGTTAAAACCAGCATCAGTCCAAGCACCAATAGACCCTCAAAGCTAACAAAATAATTGAAGCTCGAGGTAAAACGAGCATCGAACAAGCTCACGTAAGCAGGTCGGGCGGCAATCAAAGTCAGGATGCCTCCAAATAAAATGGCGACACCCATATAAATTAAGCCACCAGCGCTCACCGCAACTTCGGCGGGGTTATCGAACTTAAAACGAGGTACGGCAGCGCCAATACCAACCCCTAAGCCCGTCATCACAAACGCACTCGAGAAACCAACCAAGACACTCATGGTGGTGATAATTGGGGTGAGTTCTAAGCTCTGAGCGGCGAACCAACCCAGCGACAATGCCAAAAGCAGCGTTGGTGGTAATGCGCCCCAGAATTTTGCCAAGACAATTTGCTTAGCTGAAAGCGGCGAGGTTCTTAGCAACCAGTACCCGTAACCCTCGAGTGAAACACTAGGAAATGCCATACGAACCCCGACACCAGCAATCACAAAGCCCTGAAAAGCAATGGTTAAAAAGCCAAGTGCGTTTTTATAAAGCCGTGCTTGTTCGGCGTTCCCAGCATCCAAGCCCGGTACGGCTCGCACTGAAACCACGTAAACCCCGCCAAGTGCCACCAGAATTAACAGCTGTGACCACTGGGTTGCATCGCGGAACAAGAGGCGCACATCTTTAACAATCAGATGCCCAGCTGGTCCAAAACGCCCGAGTAAACCCTCAAACACACTGGCACGACGCGGCTTGGGGTCAAGGCGCACCCGAGAACTCTCGAGTCCACGCACCCAACCTTCTAAATAGGCTTTGGTAGCCAGAAAATGTGCCATCAGCATCAAAACAATTGCCAGCAAGGTCAAAAAAATAATGCCGTTGTTAAAATCTCCTCGAGCGCTGCTCCAAATAAAACTGCTCGCCCAACTGGACGGAAGCAGCGGATTGCCAGGATTACCAAATTGTTCAATCAAACGGTTAATCGCCGCGTCGCCTTCGGCGCGGTCATTGATTTGCCGCAAAAAGGCTTCTGGGCGAGCATCGCGGATTAAGTACACCAAAAGCGCCGAAAGTGCCACGCCAATGCCTGTTGCCACTTCTTTGACCCGTCCAGCAGGCGAAAGGCGCATCAGACCAATGGCGATGGTTGCCCCCAAACCAACAGGCAAGACAAAAGTAATAAACGCCGCCAGAATCGCCAGTGGAAAGTACCACCACTCCGCCCGAAAATGCACACCAAGCGCAATCAGTGGCGAAACCAACAACATACTTGGAATACCAGCTGCCGAAAGGTACGTGTCAAATAACTTGACCGCAAAAACCCGAGCGCTCGGCAGCGGCTGGGAAAGTAAAAAATTTAGGTCATCCGAAGTGTACAGCGTGGTAATTGCCGTGGTGATGGCACTAAAAGTCACACCCGCACCAAGCACCAACAAACCGCTCTCGAGAACCCTCGAAGCAATAGACGTACCAACAATCGTGCAGCGCCGATTAAAGTCCAAAAACGAACGCCCCGCCTCACAGACGTACTCGAGCGCTCGCATTGTGCCAACGTACTCACCCCACGCCACCAAAAGCACAAAAAACAAAACCACCACATACGACCAACGATTCCCACGCAAAATCGCATTGCGAAGGCTAAGCCACTTCACCCCAAGCAACGAACTCGAGTAACGGGTATTGGAAGCGGTCTGGCTCGAGACGAGGCTCATGAAGCACCTTGGTTTGAGAGGAAAGAGGAAAGGCTAAAGAGGAAAGTAGTTTGGAAGTGATTTGGCTCGAGGTTGGATGTGAAAAGAGAATGTTTCATGCGGTGACCTGCTTGGCTTTTTCGCGCTCGACGGCTTCTTCTTCGACCAGTTTGAAGAAAATACGTTCCAAGGTGTTGCCTTCGACACCGTTTCGCTCTTCGTTGGTGCGGTTTTGTAGTTCCTCGAGTGTGCCTTGGGCGAGGATATGTCCCCTGTCCAAGACCGCGATGCGGTGGGCTACAGCTTCGGCAACAGGCAGGCTGTGGGTGGTTAATAAGACCGTGTTGCCTTTTTCGGCGTAATTGCTAAAAAGTTCTCTGGCTTGCTTGGCGGCTTTGGGGTCCAAGCCAACCATCGGTTCATCCACAATCAGCACAGGCGGTTCAGGCAGCATCGCCGCGATGATCGTTAGTTTTTGTTTCATGCCGTGTGAGTAGGTTTCAATCAGTTCATTGGCAAAGTCTTGCAGGGCAAAAAACTCGAGCCAGCGTTCGATTTCAGTATCCACGCCTTTTAGTTTGTGCAACCCAGCAATAAAACGTAGCAGTTCTCGGGCGGTTAATTTAGCGTACAAATACGGACGGTCTGGAATATACCCAAATGCGCCTTTGGCTTTGACCGGTTCTTTCCAAACATCAAAACCCGCCACCCGCACCGTGCCACTCGAGGGACGGGTTAAACCCGTAATCGCACGGATGGTGGTGGTTTTCCCCGCGCCATTCGGACCAAGTAAACCAAAGACTTGCCCGGGCGGAACCGAAAAACTGACGTTTTCGACTGCCACAACCCGACCAAACCGTTTTGCAAAACCGCTCACTTCAATCATAGCTACAAGTCTAGCCTTTTTGTCTTACAAAACCCGTGCAGTGGATAACAAAATTATTTTATTTGCTCGAGTCCACGCTTGGCATTCTCCAAGGCTTTGCGTTCAAGTGCATCACGCGGTTCTAAAGTCACAGCAATCTCGAGTTGAGCTTTAGCCGCCGAGCGGTTCTTGACTTTATCCAAAACCATCAGCGTTTCGGCGTAATTAACCCGCAAATTGATGTTCTTGGCTTCGATTTGCACCGCACGGTTGAGTAAACGCATGGATTCCTCAGCACTGGCATTGTACAAAAAGCCACCGCCACCAACCACCACTTCGGCATGCCAACGCGCCAAAGCCACCATCGCAAAGGTGTGACGCGGGTCAAGCGCAATGGCTTTTTCAAAATGCCCACGGATTTGTTGCGGCACGCCATTCAAAAACGCCCAAACCGTGCCGCGCAGCAAAGCAAACTGTCCAGCGCTTGCACCAAGTTCAAAATAGGCATCGGCGTTCTTGGGATTTAATTCAAGCGCCTCATTGGCAAATTTTTCGCACTGCACCATCAATGGTTCACGCTTCGCCACGGCTTGTTCCATCGCATGTTCGTACAAAGCTCGAGCTGCCAAAGCAAAACCATCGGAAGTCTCGAGTTTACGCGCCATTAAACTTGCCTCGAGAAATTGCCCTTCGGCATAGAGTCTTTGAGCATCAGCCAAGCGTCCTGCCAAGACGCTCGAAAATAAAAGAAAAGCAGCCAGCAAAAAAGGTTTCATGTCATTAGGCTAGTTGGTTTTTTGAAGACTGACATTTGGCTGGCGTACAATCTTAGAATTGGCTTGGTTTTGAATCAAATAACACGGGTCACAAGTGGGTCAGGCGTGCCTGACCCTACGGTTGAGTGCATTCAGAAAATCCTCGAGAAACGCAAAAAAGGACGAAGTTCTCGTCCTTCGTCACTTCTTAGCGGTCAAGCTATCCAAGTTCAGCAGAAAATTACCACTCGAGGGAATCATCACAGTTTGAATGGTTGGGGCGAGTTTCTCAGCAATGGTAAGTTGAATCAATTGCGGATTTTCTTTTAAGGCACTGGCACGAAGGCGCAAGCTCTTGGCTTCGCCTTCGGCTCGAGCTACAGCTGCTTTGGCATCACCTGTGGCTTTGACCACCACAGTATCAGCGCGGATTCGTTCGGCATCGCGGTTGTTGCGCTCGGTTTGTACCCTTTGCTCAGCAGTTTGTTTTTCCTCAATGGCTTTGGCAACGCTCTCGGGGATTCTAAGCTCGCGCAGCAGCACGGCTTTGAGTTCAATGTTTGATTTTAAGAATTCCTTCTCGAGGTTCTTGATAATCACCGCCTCGAGTTCTTTACGTTTGGTGCTGATCAGGTCTGCTGCGTTGAACGAACCAATGCCGTTACGCACTTCCGAGCGCACCACAGGGCGAATAATCACTTCTTCATAAGCAGGTCCTATTTGTTTATGCAGTTCTGGTGCTTTGGCAGAAATAATCTGGTACTGTACAGTAATATCTGCGGTAATCTCCAAGCCTTCTCGAGACAAACCTTTGATGCTCTCGTCCTTGTCAGGTCCACCTTCGCCGCGTCTCGAGAGGGTCATTTCTTGCAGACGAGCGTTGTAATAAGTCACGCTCTCCACACCAGGGGTAATAAAGTGCGTTCCTGCCAGCAGTACATCAGGTTTTAAGCCACTAAAACGATTGGAAACCACGCCCGCCATACCGACTGGTACACTGACCAAGGCAGCGGCAGAAATGCTGACGAAAATCCCGAGAACCACCCCAACCAAACCAAGTGGACGCAGCCGAGCCAATGGACGCTGTGCAAAACTGGCAACAATTGCCGCTAAACCCGCTAAAATCAGTAAGACTCCAAATCCCATAAGAAGTACCTCCAAGACT
>JAAFJQ010000141.1 GCA_013298185.1 Deinococcales bacterium | reverse complement strand
TGTGAAGCTGGTGTGGACTCGAATTATGACAAAAATTGCATCCCTCTACCCAAAGGACGACGACAAATCCCGTAAAAACCGCGTAAAATGGTTTTATGAGTGTAGTTCTCGAGGTCAATCACCTCTCCAAAAAATACGGTTCTCGAGCCGCTGTAGACGATGTTTCGTTTTCTTTAAGTTCAGGCGAAGTGGTGGGTTTTCTTGGTCCGAACGGGGCTGGTAAAACCACGACCATGCGAATGATTGCGGGTTTAATCAACCCAACGGGCGGCGAGGTCAAACTGCTTGGGCAGCCCGTGCCGGGTAAAAACCTCAAGCACATGGGCGCAATGATCGAAGAACCCTCGTTTTATCCGTATTTGTCTGGGCGCGACAACCTGCGTTACGCGGCTAAACTGCATGGCAATATCTCGGAAAAACGCATTGAAGAAACCTTAGAACTAACTGGCATGAAGGCTCGAGGTTCAGATCGGGTGGCAAAATACAGCCAAGGCATGCGCCAACGACTTGGACTGGCAAGGGCGCTTCTCTCCAGCCCGCAACTGCTGATGCTCGATGAACCCGCCAACGGCTTAGACCCCGAAGGTATTGCAGAGTTGCGTGAAGTGATTAAAGGCTTTGGCGACCAAGGCATTACCGTGTTTGTCTCGAGCCATATTCTGCCCGAAGTTGAAAAATTCGCGCCTCGGGTGCTGATCATCAACAAAGGTAAACTCCTGCGCGACGGTGGCAGCCATGACTTGCGTCCAAGTGCCAACACCGATGGCGCGAACAGCCGTTATTTCCTCGAGACCACCGATGCTCAAAAAGCCCTCGAGGTGCTGCGCCGCGAGCCGTACATTCAAAACCTCGAGCTAAGCCAAGCAGGTCTGCATTTGCACCTGCCCAAAGCCGCTGCCTACCGCCTAGCGCCGCTGCTGGTTCAAGGCGGCGTGATGTTCACCCAACTCAGCCGCACCGAGTCAGCAGGGCAGTCCTCAGACCTCGAGAGCCTGTACTTAGAAGTCATCGGCGACCAAGGCAACGCAGGAGGGGTGAAATAATGATTGAAATGATCTCGGCTGAATGGTTTAAAGCCTTTCGCAAAAAACGCTTTTGGGTGCTTTTCATTCTCTTTGGCATCATCGCGCCGTTGATTCAACTGGTTACAGCTGGTTTTGTCTCGAGCCGCGTGTCTGGCACAGTTGTGGACACAGGCGATGCGGTGGCAAAAGCCATCTCCGAAATTGCCTCGCCATATAGTTTGGCTCGCAATGGGATTGGTGGCTTGCTGCCTTTAATGTTGCTGCCACTGGCTGCGGTGGTTGGGATTTTTCTGGTTGGTGAAGAACGTACCTTTAAGATGTGGAAAACCATTTTGGTGGCAAACCCAGACCGAATGCGCGTGCTGGCTTCTAAGTTCATCACTGGAATGCTGATTCTCGGCACGATCATTGTAGCGGGCATTGGTGGCGGCATTGTCTTTGGCACAATTGCCATTCCGCTTGGTTACGCCTCGAGTTTCGCAGGCGATTGGGGTAATTTTTTCTTGGTGGCGTTCCTGCAATGGGTGGTTTTGGCAGCCCCACTCGCGCTTGGGTTTTTAATCAGTTGGTTGTTTGCCTCGCCCGCTTTGGCGGTGATTGGTGTGGTGGTTTTACCTGCTTTAATCGAAGGGATTCTAACCGCCAGCATTGCTTTGCAACTCAACCGCGTCTCACCACTGAATGCCGCTTTT
The DNA here is from genome assembly GCA_013298185.1 of Deinococcales bacterium. Classification (GTDB taxonomy): domain Bacteria; phylum Deinococcota; class Deinococci; order Deinococcales; family JAAFIG01; genus JAAFIG01. The sequence goes on along the minus strand of JAAFJQ010000141.1, from coordinate 8,896 downwards.
CAAGCTGACCGCCTGCGCGAAACGCTCGAGCAGTGGCAACGTTTTTTCTTTACGCCAAATCTGAACTTAGGGCAACGCTTGATCGGGCAGTCCCTGCAAAACGCTGGTTTAGGCGATTTCTTACCAAGCAATGCTTTACCCGCACTGGACTGGGATAAAATTTGGTGGTCGGTGGGTGTAGCTTCGGTGTATGCTTTGGTCTTTGCAGCTGTCATGGTCTGGAGCTTCAAGACTCGAGACATCCATGAGTAAATCGTAAGCCAAACCAAAAATTCACGGTATTTGATACTGCTTTTCATATGTCAGTTGGGTGTCTATTTTCTTCGCCTGACTCGGGTAAGGTTTTGCAACGCTCTTTTACATGGCTTGGACAAGACTGTCCGAGTTGTGGCGTATACCCTTATTGGAGGAAGCCATGAAAAAACAATTTGTCTTGCTGGCTGGTGCAGTCGTAGCAGTCACAGCCCTTGGTGCGTCTTTGGTCACTGCCCAACAACGCACCTTTGTGATTGCCCAAGGAACAGATCCAACTTCTTTGGATGCACCACTCGCCACCGATAGTCCATCGGCAACCGTGGTCAGCCATATTTCCGAAACACTCTTCGAGTACACCGCCGATGGTCGCACCGTACCAAAACTGGTTGAATCATTTCGTTTCTCATCAGACCGCAAAGTCCTGACCATGAAACTGCGCTCGGGCATCAAATTCCACGATGGCACAGACCTCAACGCCCAAGCCGTGAAATTCAACCTCGAGCGTCTGGTGGACCCAGCCCTCGCCTCGAGTTTTGCTTTCTTGCTGCGCGGACGTGTGACCAGCATCGAAGCCGTGGATAACCTGACGGTTCGTATGACCATGCCCACCCCATTTGCACCTGTTTTGGCACACCTGACCCACTCGAGTACCAGCATTCAAAGCCCTGCGGCGATTCGTAAATCAGGCGCAACCTACCGCGATAACCCCGTCGGCACAGGACCATTCTCGTTCGAGCGCTGGCAAAAAGGACAAGCTGTCGAACTTGCCAAAAACCCAGATTACTGGGGAACCAAAGCCAATGTGGACAAAATGCGTTTCTTAGCCGTACCAGAAGCCACTACCCGCATGGCACTGGTTGAAACAGGTCAAGCCCAAGTGGCAGTGCGCGTCCCACCGCAAGATGTCGCCCGACTCGATGCCAACGCCAACATTGACGTGATTCGTACCCCATCGGTTCGCACGATTTTCCTGTACTTCAACCAAACCAAAGCCCCATTCAACAACGTTCTGGTGCGCCGCGCCATGAACCACGCAATCAACAAATCCGACATTGTCAACTTTGTCTTAGGCGGCTTCGGACGCGCCTCCGACGCACCAATCAGCCCCGGGGTATTCGGCTACACCAACATTGGCGGCTACGAATACAACCCCGAACTGGCAAAACGCCTACTGCGCCAAGCTGGTCTGCCCAACGGCTTTAACATGGTGCTATCAAGCCCCAATGGTCGTTACCTCCAAGACATCCGCGTCACCGAAGCCATCCAAAGCCAACTCCGCGCCGTCGGCATCAACGCCACCATCAACACCCTCGAGTGGGGCGCGTACTTAGCCGCCAGCAACCAACCCAAAGACAAAAACGACTTCCAAGTCGCCATGCTCGGCTGGGGCGCAGTCACAGGCGATGCTGACTACGGCTTATACGGCTTATTCCACACCAGCCAACAAGCCCCCAATGGCTTCAACCGTGGTTTCTACAGCAACCCACAACTCGACAAAATCCTCGACCAAGCCAGAATCTCCACCGACCCCAAAGCCCGTCAGAGCATGTACAAAACCGCCATGCAAGTCATCCGCAACGATGCCCCATGGGTGATGCTCCACTCCGAGCAGCAAGTCACCGCGCTGCGAAAAGAAATCACTGGAGTTGTCGTACACCCAACCGAACGTGTTTTGGGTATGGACGCTCGCTTCCGCTAAATCCAAAACTAAAGGGGCTGCAAAACGCAAGTAAAGCGTTGCAGCCCCTTCTCGAGGGGCAGATCGAAAAAGCGTAGGCTCTTACGAACTCCCCCTCGCTGCGCTCGACCCCTCATTGAGGGGTTCTGGTGCGGGGAATTTAGCTTCTCGAGTCATGCAACTGAAACGAAAAGACAGTCCGAACCCCTCTCCCTGCGCGAAGCGCTGCCCTTTTGGGAGAGGGTGGCGCGTAGCGACGGGTGAGGGGCTGACCAACTGCGATTCTGCATGTACTGAAAGACTTTTTCTCTTACCCAGATGCGAAGGGTGATTGTAAGGATCGTCCTTACAAAAAATTTAAATTTGTCACAAACACAAAAAATCAAAATTATTCTAAAACTTGAGATAAACAAAATAACTCGAGAAACATTTCAAAGCTCAAAGCTCATAGCTCACAGCCTCTACACAAGGACTCATTTGACCACTTACATTGCCCGTCGTCTCCTGACTGTCATCCCGACCATGCTTGGGGTTTTACTGGTGGTTTTTGCCATGGTGCGTCTCGCGCCGGGCGATCCTGCTGAGTTGCTGGCGGGTGAGTTTGCCACACCTGAAACAATTAAAATCATTCGTGAACGCTTTGGCTTGGATCAGCCTGTGCTGACGCAGTTGGGTTTGTACCTGAGTAACCTCGCCCAAGGTGATTTGGGTGAAAGCACCAGTAAACGCTCACCTGTGACCAAGGAAATTCTGACGTATTTTCCCAATACTTTGGTGCTGACGATTGCTGCCATGCTGGTGGCGCTGCTGATTGGTATTCCAGCAGGGATTATCAGTGCTTTGCGTCCCGGAACTATCGTGGATTTGCTTGCCATGCTCGGGGCTTTGATTGGTGTTTCGATGCCTGTGTTCTGGTTTGGTCTGATGGCAATTTTGTTGTTCAGTGTGCAACTCGGTTGGTTTCCTGTGGCTGGCACTGGCACCATTGGGCATTTGGTGTTGCCTGCCATCACCCTTGGGCTTGGCACAGCCAGTATTTTGGCGCGTATCACCCGCTCGAGTATGCTCGAGGTGCTGAGCCAAGATTTTATTCGCAGCGCTCGAGCCAAGGGCTTAGCGGGGCGCACCGTGATTTTTAAGCATGGTCTTCGCAACGCGTTGATTCCTGTGGTGACGGTGGTTGGTTTGCAATTCGGTGGTTTGCTCGAGGGAGCGGTGATTACCGAAACGGTGTTTGCTTATCCCGGCATTGGTCAGTTGCTCGTGGGTGGGATTTTGGCTCGAGATTACCCAATTGTTCAAGGCTCGGTGCTGGTGATTGCCTTGGCGTTTATTTTGATTAACTTAATCATTGATTTGCTGTACGGCACGATTGATCCTCGGATAAGGTACGACTGATGGCAGCCAAGACAAATACAAGCCCCCCGCGTTGGCGCAAGAAACTCTTCTCGAGTTGGTTGGCACGTCTTGGTTTTGTGCTGATTGGACTTTTCTTGTTTGTGGCGGCGTTTGCGCCGATCATCGCGCCGTATGACCCGAACAGTCAGAATCTTCGAGCCACGTATGTACCGCCCTTTGTTGGTATGAGCCTGACTGGACCCGAGGGGCAACTTGGTCTTTGGGTGCGTGAAATCAACCGCACCCCACTTGGCGAAGTGATGATCGGCGAGACCCAATACCCCGTAAAACTCTTCGTGCGCGGCGATGCGTGGTCATGGTGGGGTGGTATTCTCCGCAGCGACTTCCACTTATTTGGCGTGGATGGTGCAATCAAATGGTATCCCTTTGGGGCGGATGAACAAGGGCGCGATATTTTCTCGAGACTGGCGTATGGCGCTTGGATTTCCCTATCCATTGGCTTAATTGCCGTGGGCATTGGCTTAGGCGTTGGCGTGCCACTCGGCGTGGTCAGTGGTTACGCTGGTGGGCGCTTGGATTTGGTGGTGCAGCGCTTGGTGGACATTATGCTCAGCTTCCCCGGGATTTTGCTTGCGATAGTGCTGGTTGCCACCTTCGGTACGGGTTTAACCAATGTGATGATTGCTGTGGGCATCGCCACCATTCCCAACTACGCAAGGTTGGTGCGTGGCAGTGTGCTGAGCTTGCGAGACCGAGAATTTGTCGAAGCCTCCAAAGCCCTCGGCAACAACGATTGGCGCATCATGGCGCAGCATATTGTGCCAAATGCGCTTTCACCAATTATTGTGCAGAGCAGTTTGCAAATGGCAATTGCGATTTTATTCGCGGCTGGTTTGGGTTTCCTTGGCTTAGGCGCTCGTCCACCCGAACCCGAATGGGGTTTGATGCTGGCTCGAGGGCGCGAGTACCTTGCTACAGCCCCGCATGTGGCGACTTTTCCGGGCTTGGCGATCATGGCAGTGGCACTTGGGTTTAATCTGCTTGGTGATGCGCTGCGAGATGCACTTGACCCGAGGGGTAAATCCTGAGGGTTCAGCACGAAAAGACGCAAGCTCTTACGAACTTCCCCAGCCTCGCTGCGCTAGGCAGCCCCTTCATTGAAGGGGCTTTGTTTTTAGCCCTTGACCTTGACCTTGAACCCCCTCGTGGAGGGGGTCGCCGCTCTGCGGCGGGGGGAGTTCTAAGGCGTTGCGCTCTTTCGCCTACTCCCATTCAATCGTGGCTGGAGGCTTCGACGTAATATCGTAAACCACGCGATTCACTTCTGGTACAGCATTCACAATTTTGGTGCTGATGAATTCCAAGAATTCAAATGGCAACCTCGCCCAATCTGCGGTCATGCCATCTATGCTGGTGACTGCCCTAAGCGCGACCAAGTAACTGTAGGTGCGCCCATCGCCCATGACTCCAACTGAGCGCACAGGGGTCAGCACCGCAAGGGCTTGCCAGACTGAGTCGTATAATTTCCATTCTTTTAAGCCAGCTATAAAAATGCTGTCCACGCGCTGTAAAATATCTATTTTTTCCCTTGTCACATCGCCGAGAATGCGGATGCTTAAGCCCGGACCTGGGAACGGATGACGCAAGCGAATCGCGTCGGGTAAGCCTAGAACTTGGGCAATTTCGCGCACTTCGTCTTTGAAGAGCAATCGAAACGGCTCTAGCAGTTCAAACTCGAGGTCTTCGGGTAGCCCACCGACATTGTGATGGCTTTTAATGTTGGCTGCGCCGATTCCACCCGCGCTTTCGATCACGTCGGGGTAGAGCGTGCCTTGGGCTAACCAGCGATACCCCAGCGCCTCGAGTTCTCGAGCTTCGCGTTCAAAGACACGGATGAATTCTCTGCCAACAATTTTGCGTTTTTGTTCAGGGTCAGAAATACCTTCAAGCGCGTTGAGGAATGGTTCGGAAGCATCCACCACCCGTAAATCGGCATTGGCAAGCGCAGTTCTGACTTCTTCGCGTTCGCCGAGGCGCAGCAGACCATGATCCACAAAAACGGCGGTCAGTTGGTCGCCAATGGCTTTTTGCAACAGCAGCGCCAGTGTACTCGAGTCAACCCCACCAGAGACTGCCAGCATGACTTTATCTGAACCGACCTTAGCGCGAATATCCGTGATTAAATCTTCAACAATATGCTCGGCTGTCCAATCACGGGCAACACCCACGATACTTAAGAAATTCTCGAGAATCTTCGCGCCTTTTGGAGTATGCACCACTTCAGGGTGAAATTGAATCCCGTAACGCTTGGATTCAAGCACTTCAAATCCTGCAATGGCTGTATCCGAGGTGCTACATGTGACCGTGCAACCATTGGGCAGACTTTTTACACCATCACCATGACTCATCCAAGCGATAAACTCGCCATCCACACCCGCAAACAATGCACCGTTGTAACTCGAGAGAACACTTTTGCCGTACTCACGCACCGTAGCAGCTTCAACTTTGCCACCAAGATGCTGGGCTAAGAAATTCATTCCATAACAAATCCCAAGAATCGGAATCGGTAGCTCGAGAACACCATCACTTGGCTTAGGCGCGTCTTGGTCGTAAACACTGCTTGGACCACCCGACAAGACAATGGCTTTAGGCTCGAGTTTTAAGATTTCCTCGAGTGAGGCATGACCGGGCAGAATTAGGCTAAAAGCCCGTAATTCACGAAAGCGCCGTGCGATTAAACGGGTGAATTGAGAACCGAAATCTAAGATAACAATCATTGGCTCGAGTGTACCGTGTTTTGAGGTTAAAGGTTAAAGAGGAAAGAAGAAAGTAAAAACCTTCGACTTTTCTCTTTCCTCTCGAGCCTTACCGCCTTGGCAATTCAAGGTTGACTTGGGTTTCTTCTGGTACGCGCACGGTGACTTCACCAGGTTGATAGTCTGGCATTTCAATGCGGAGTTTGTACTCTCCAGCGACTGGGAACGCCACAGGACCCGGTACAGTTGCCAGCAATGCACCAACTGCCAGCTGGCTGCCATTGGGCGAAGCAACCACAATCAAACGCCCTTTGATGCCTTGTGTGCCGCGCAGGTTAAAAGTCACAACACTGCCGCTCGAGGGGTTGCCGCTGACCGCAATTGGGCGTGGGTTAATGGTGTTGGTGGCGGTGCGCGGTTGACCAAGCAGAATCCCACCCATGACAATCAACGCACCAATTAAAACCGCAATGATGATCCAACGTCCAACTCGAGGGCGTGGTTTTTCTGGTGTGACCACGCTGCGCCATGATTGGTCGTCTTCGTCAAAGCCAATGCGAATGGTTGGGCGTGGTGCATCGGCATCAGAGTCATCGGTAATTCGGCTCGAGGCACGGACTGGAAGTTGCACATCGGGTTCGTCAGCAGCCAGATGCTCGGGTTCGGTCAGTTGCGCCGCTTCTGGTTCGGAAATGGGTTGTTTTGCTTCTGGGATGACAGGGATTTCTGGTTGACTCGGTGTTTTGATAACCTCGAGTTCTAACTTATGAATGATTGGCTCGAGATTGGTTTGAGTCACTACAGGCTCGAGAATACTTTGAGTCACTACAGGCTCGAGAATACTTTGAGTCACCACTGGCTCGAGGTTGGGCTTATGCGCCTCTGGCTCGAGTTCTGGCTGATTCATGGTTTGCGGCTCGGCTTGGCTGGTGATTGGCTCGAGTTCGGATTTTGAAGTCAGTGCTAACTCTGCTTCGATTGCATCGAGCTTGGCTTCTGGCGAAACCTCATCTACAGGCTCTTGTATTGGGTGGCTTTCAGATATTTCTGGCAGGGGCATCGGTAATTCTGGCTTGCTCGGTTTTTGGACTGGCTCGAGTTTTGCAACCACTTCGGTGGGGATTGGCACATCCAATGGTTTGGTGCGTTTAATTGGGTTTTCGATATTGGTTTCGGTTTCCAAGAACTCTGTGGCAGACAACTCGAGGGCGGTCTCGGCAAGGTCTGGGATGCTCGGATGACGCGGTGGTAGCACCTGCTCGAGTGCCAACACCAATTCCTGAGCGGTCGGGCGCTCCGATGGGCGTGGATTGAGGCAATGCCCGACCAAACGCCCAAATTCACCATCGAGCATCAAACGTGGTTTGCCTTTGCCAAACATGGTGATTGAACGCGCCCAAGCAAAGACATCGGTGGCTAGGGAAATATTGGTTTCAGGTGCTTTATAGTCTGGACTGGCTTCGCCCCATGGTAAGCCCCAGCCTTCGAGCAGCAAATGATCGCCGCAGGCAAAAAAATGACTTGGCTCGAGGTTGCCGTGAATCAGCCCAACGCTATGGGCATCGGCAAGGGCGCGGCTGCTGGCACGCACCAACCACTCGAGCCGCACTTGGGTCAGGATTGGTTTTAAGGGCGTATAACCCGGTGCGCTGCTGGTGACCACAAAACCAAGGTCGTGTTCAAAACCAAACTCGAGGATGCTTGGAATATATTCGCTGAACACCTCGGGGATGGCACTGGGCTTTTCAGGCATGGTGTAAATAAAAACTGGCATTCCTGTAATCAGATCAATACCAGCAAAGGTTTGGATGTCACCTGTTTTCAGGGCGATGCCACCAAACGTCTGCGCTCGAGCCGATGAAGAGCGCAGCAAGCGGGTTGCGGCATACTGAGAAAAGGTCTGCATGACAAATGCTCCGAGAAGCAGCATACAATATCTTGGGGGAAAACTCACGTCAGCTACAAGTTAATTCTGTTTTTAGCAGAATTTAGTACACCCTTGGTACTCGAGCGCCAATGCCTGTCAGAATTTCATAACTATTGGTTTTTGCCCATGTGGCAACATCATCAGCTGTGATGTACTGCTGCCCAAAGACCTGCACCATATCGCCGTACTCGACTTCAAGCGCTCCAATCTCGAGCAGCAACTGATCCATGCAGACCCGACCAATTTGCTGCACCCGTTGCCCATGCAGCCACATTTGTGCCAAACTCGAGAGGGCTTTTGGGTAGCCATCAGCATAACCAAGGCGCACGGTAGCGACTCGAGTATCCTGCGCGGCTGTCCAAGTGGCGTTATACGACACAGGCTGACCTTGGGCTAAGTCTTTGACATGAATTACCCGAGCCATCAAAGTCATGGCGGGTATAAGCGGCAAAATACCTTCGCAGTCCGCCCCTGGCGCATAACCGTACAAACCAATGCCCGGGCGAATCAGATCAAATTCGGCTTCTAAGGCTTTATTCAGCACCGCGCCTGTGTTTGCCAAATGACGGTATGCCACATCGGGTTTGTGCATCTCGAGAAAATTTCTAAAACGCTCGACTTGTTGCGCCGCGTGAACAGCAGGGATGTCCTCGGAATCCACCAAATGCGTCATGATGCCAAACAACTCGACACTCGAGGTCACACAGGCTTTGAGAATCGCTTCACCTTCAAGGATACTTGCACCAAGTCGGTTCAAACCCGTGTTGATTTTCAAATGAATTTTTGGACGCTCCGATTGCGCCGCAGCCTCGCTCGAGATGCTCTGGAGTTCAGCCAAGCTCGAGACGACAAACGAAACCTGATGATGCACCAAAGCCGCTAAGCGCTCAGGTGGCGGCGGGGTCAGCAGCACCACATCGC
>JAAFJQ010000140.1 GCA_013298185.1 Deinococcales bacterium | reverse complement strand
TGCCCCACCATGCAGAAAACCAAAAGGCTGATGCACCTTGGGCTGAACCGGCATTTTTGCGACCACTCGGTCTTTTGTTCCCTCGAGAACTTCGATTTCAAGGGTCTGAACCAACGTTTGCTGCAACGCACTTAAATCGCTCATCAATCGCCTCCGGGCTTAAAAATTTGAAAAGTTGCACTGCCATGTGCATAGAGTTTGCCATCTGTCGCACCAAAGAGTTTAGCTTCGGCGGTGGCAATGCTCCGCCCAAAATGCACCACTCGAGCCTCGGCACGAACCAAGCCCGTGTTGACGGTCATGGCACGAACGTACTTGATACCCAAGTCCACGGTGGTTGAAGCCAAGCCAAGCGGCAAAGAAGCCTGTACTGCACAACCAAGCGCTGAATCGAGAATCGCCGCCGCATAACCACCATGAATTGTACCAATCGGGTTATTCAAAAAATCCTCGGTCATACCCTCAAAAATGGCTAAGCCAACCTCGATTTGAACCAAACGAAAGCCCAAAGTTGCCGTAATGCTCGGCGCAGGCAATTCGCCAGCAATCATGGCTTGTAAGCCTTCTAAACCACTCCGAGAAAGCAATTCCTGACTCGAGACACGGCGCGGGTCGTAGGTGTACGTTCGGGTTTTTTCCATAGGAGTCCTTTCAAGTCAGACGGAGGCGAAAGGATAAAGGACAAAGGCAAGGTTTCTACTTTTAACCTTTTCTCTTTAACCTTCACCTCACCCACCAGCATACAAATGTGGTCGAACTTCAAAACTGTCTATCTGCACCTCGAGAAACGCCAAAACCCGTTCGATATGCACAGGGTCGCGGTACATTTTGGAAAGCATGATTGCGCCCTCCAAGGCTGCCAACATGACGCTCGAGAAACCTTCGGGGTCAACATCGCGGCGCAGTTCTCCACGGGCAATGCCTCGCTCGAGAATGCCTTTGATGGCGGTGCGCCAACCCTCGAGCGCTCGGCGTACACTTGGGCGCAGAATCGGCAGGGCATCATCGGCTTCGATAGCGGCGTTCAGCATTGGGCAACCGCCTTTGATTGGTGGCGGATTGGTGATGAAACTCTTAAACACCTCGAGAATCGCGTGTAACCTCGAGCGGGCATCTTTGCGTTCTTCGATTAAGGTGTTGTAACGCTCTTCGACTTTGGCAATGGCAAATAGAAAGGCTTCCTGCATCAGCACTTCTTTGCTGGCAAAATGATTGTAAATTCCGCCTTTCTCGAGTTTAGTAGCTGCCATGATGTCGGATAAGCTGGTGCTGGCATAACCTTGTTTGTTGAACAGAATCGCGCTCTGCTCGAGAATAAATTCTTTGGTTCGTTCGCCTTTTCGCATCTATGCCCCTAAAAAACCATTCGGTCTTTTTTAAGGTACGACAGACCGAGCGGTCTTGTCAAGTGCTGCACGAGCTTCCTCGATTTGGTAGTCATGACTCTTGTTTGACCAAAAGGCGCAGTCAAGCTACCGTTCAAACATTCATTCGGTTGTTTGCTACTTCTTTTGTATCTGCCTTGTTTGGCTAATACTGTTACGTTCCTTCAAGTTTTAGCCCTTGAAGCGTCCCATGAGTTGCTGCAAACCTCGCCCTTTGCTGCCGCGCATCATCTTCATCATGTCTTTCATTTGGTCGTACATTTTGATTAAACGGTTCAGTTCTTGAACGGTGTTGCCACTGCCTGTGGCGATGCGCTTGCGGCGTTGCCCGTCTATGATTTTTGGGTTGCGCCGCTCTTTTCTGGTCATGCTTTGAATCATCGCTTCGATGCGCTTAAATTGTTTGTCGTCCACGTTCAAATCGGCGGGGAGCATTCGGCTCATACCCGGTATCATTTTGACCAAATCGCCAATTGGACCCATTTTCTGAATGCTTTTAAGCTGCTCGAGCAGGTCTTCAAAATCAAATTCATTGGGTTTTTTCGGGGCAAAGGCTTGAATATCGGCTTGTTGGGCTTTTTCAATCAGGGTCAGAACGTCGCCCATGCCAAGGATTCGTTGGGCAACCCGTTCTGGGTAGAATGGCTCGAGTCCACCAATTTTTTCGGAGACACCTGCGAACATAATTGGCTTGCCAGTCACACTTCGTGCCGAGAGCGCTGCACCACCTCGAGCGTCGCCGTCGAGCTTGGTCATGATTAAGCCCGACACCCCTATGCGTTGGTCGAAGCTGCTCGAGACATTCAGGGCTTCTTGACCGGTCATGGCATCCACCACGAGGAAGGTTTCCGATGGATTCAGTTGTGTTTTCAGGTCTGCCAGCGCATCCATCAGGCTTTCATCAATTTGCAAGCGCCCTGCGGTGTCAACAATCACCAGATCATGAAAATTGGTGCGTAAGTATTCCTCGAGCCGTGCCTTGGTGGTGTGTGGCGCTTCGTTGTCTTGCACCTCGAGAACTGGCACGCCAACTTGTTGCCCTAGCACTTTGAGTTGGTCTCGAGCGGCGGGGCGTTGGGTGTCGGCTGCCACCAGCAGCGGTCTGCGTCCTTTGGATTTATAAAACGCAGCCAGTTTACCCGTGGTGGTGGTCTTACCTGCGCCTTGCAAACCAACCATAAACCAGAGGTTGCCGTCGTTTTTAAGTAGGGGTTGCGTCGCATCGCCGCCGAGCATTTCGCGCAGTTCGTCGTAAACAATTTTAATGACTTGCTGACCAGGCGTGAGGCTACTAAGAATATCTTGCCCTGTGGCTTTTTCTTGGACTTTGGCGACAAATTCTTTGGCGACGGTGAAATTCACGTCTGCCTCGAGCAGCGCAACCCGAACTTCGCGCAGGGCGGTTTTTACGTCGTTATCGGTCAGCTTGCCGCGTTGGCGGAGTTTATCGAAGATGTCTTGGAGTTTATTTCCGAGGGTTTCAAACATAAAACCATTCTAAGCCCAAAGATGCAGGCTGTCAGTACCTTTTTAGGACATCACCGATTTAGGACATCACCGATCCGCCATCAATGTTGATGCCTTGCCCAGTGATTGCAGCGGCTTGGCTCGAGCATAAGAAAACCACCAGTGCAGCCACTTCTTCGCTGGTCACCATCCGCCCAAGGGGTACGTCTTTGACCAGACTGGCAACTGCTTCTTCTCTCGAGCGACCTGTTTTTTCAATGATGTTTTCCACGGTTTGTTCGACCATTTCGGTGTGAACCCAACCCGGGCAAACCGCATTGACGGTCACATGCTTGGTTGCATAATCGAGCGCCACACTGCGGGTTAAACCCAAGAGTGCGTGTTTGCTGGCGTTATAAGCGGCGCTGTACCGCAATCCAGATTTCGCGGCGATACTGGCGATGTTCACCACCCGTCCCCAGCCTTGGCTGACCATGCCATCTAAAGTCAGCTGCATCAGTTTCATGGCGGCATCCACGTTGATGCGCTGAATTTTTTGCCACATCTCATAATCCATGCTGGTGAATTTCGTGCCTTGGGTGATGCCTGCGTTGTTCACCAGAATATCCAAATGCCCAAATTCAGCCACGCCCCTTGAAACCATCATGCCTAAGCTCGAGAAATCAGATATATCGCTGGGAATGGCAATGGCTCTTGTGCCTTTTTGTTTGATTTCTTCAACCAGTGTCTCGAGGTCAGCCGCACTTCGGGCGGTGACAATCACGTCTGCGCCGACTTCGGCAAGGGCAAGGGCGGTAGCGCGACCAATGCCACGGGAAGCCCCAGTCACCAGTGCGGATTTACCTTGGAGGTTAATTTGCATACCCGCCTAGTTTAACAAATCGCTTGCACATTACGCAGCCTCGAGGTTGGTTGCTGAATGAACGAACAAAACATTTGTTTTTTTAATAAATGGCATTTTTCATCTCGAGTTATGCTAAAATCACCGAATGCAATTAGCTCAACTCAACATTGCCCGAATGACCCATCCGCTCGAGTCGGTAGAAATGCAGGATTTTCGCTTGGCACTCGATGCCATGAACCTGCTGGCTGAACAAAGCCTTGGTTTTATTTGGCGCTTAAAAGATGACAACAACAACGCCACTGGTTTTCAGATGTACGACGACCCACACATCATTGTCAACATGAGCGTCTGGCAGAACTTAGAAAGCCTAAAGTACTATGTTTTTAACACTGGTCACACGCATTACCTGAAGCGCCGCAAAGAATGGTTCACGCCCCTCGAGCAGACAGGTACAGTACTGTGGTGGGTCGAGAACGGTCATCGCCCGAGTCTCGAGGAAGCCCAAGCCAAACTCGAGCATCTGCGCCAACATGGTAGCACCCCAGAGGCATTTAACTTTGCCAAGCCCTTCCCAGCCCCATTTGGTGTGGTCAGTGCTGTCAGTCGCAGCGCCACGCACACCATGTCCAAGCCCAATGTCGATTCAATTGTCATTCTCGAGGGCTTAGGTGTTGAAAACGACGCACACCAAGGCATCACCGTCAAGCACCGCTCGAGGGTAGCGCGTGACCCAAACCAGCCCAACTTGCGCCAAGTGCATTTGATTCACTCCGAACTGCACGACCAACTGCGTGCCAGAGGTTTTGACATCACCGCAGGGCAAATGGGCGAAAATATCACCACCCAAGGTATTGCCCTCCTCGAGTTACCCAAAGGCACAATCCTGCAAATTGGTACAGCCCAACTCGAGGTGACTGGATTACGAAATCCTTGTCTGCAACTCGATGGTTTGCAAGATGGACTCTTAAAAGCAGTTCTCGAGACCGACAAAGACGGCAACCTGATTCGCAAAGCCGGCATTATGACCGTTGTCAAATCTGGCGGACAGGTTCGGGCAGGCGATCAGATTCAAGTGATTTTGCCCTCAGAGCCTTTTGAAAAATTAAATGTGGTCTAAAAAAGTCTTATGCTGAGGTTATGAATCCAACTTGGTCAGCTCTGCTCGAGGACATCGAAAAAAGTGCCAATCAGTTAAAACTGGGCGGTGGTGTCAAAGCCATTGACCGACAACATGCTAAAACCCGCTTCACCGCTCGAGAACGAATTCAGCGCTTGATAGACCCTGACTCGAGGTTTGAGGAACTGATGCTGTTCGCGGGGTATCAAATGTATGCCGAGGCTGGTGGTTGTCCAAGCGGTGGCACAGTTGTAGGCATTGGCAAAATCGCAGGGCGCGACTGGATGATTGTGGCAAACGATGCGACCGTTAAGGCTGGGGCGTTTTTTCCGATTACGGCTAAAAAAGTGATTCGAGCGCAGACGATTGCCCTCGAGAATAAGTTGCCTTGTGTGTACTTGGTGGATAGCGCTGGCGTGTACCTGCCAATGCAGGATGAGATTTTCCCCGACCAAGACGACTTTGGGCGGGTTTTTTACTTGAACGCCCGAATGAGCGCAGCTGGGATTCCGCAAATTGCCGCGATCATGGGCAACTGCGTGGCGGGAGGCGCGTACCTTCCTGTGATGTGCGACACGCTGATTATGACCGAAGGCTCTGGTTTGTACCTCGCGGGTCCAGCACTGGTCAAAGCCGCCATCGGGCAAGTCGTGGATTCTGAGGATTTGGGTGGAGCAGCCATGCACGCTGGCGTGGCGGGTACAGTAGATTACCGTGAACCAGACGACCAGAGTGCGATAAAGCGCATCCGCCAATTGGCAGGGTTCTACAGCCTCCCAGAACTTGCACCTTGGGCAAAACGCCGCATTGCCAGCCTTGCGCCCAGCCAAAGCAATCTGCTCGAGGCGGTTTCGGCAGACAGCAGCAAACCCTACGACACGCACGAGGTTATCTCGAGCTTGGTGGATAAAAATTCCTTTGCTGAATTCAAAAGCGAGTACGGACAAACCATGCTGACTGGTTTTGCACGGCTGGGCGGGTATCCTGTGGGTATCGTTGCCAATCAGCGCAGCATCATCAAAAAACGCAGCAGCAATGGCGCAACGCAACTCGAGGTTGGCGGGGTGATTTATGCCGAGAGTGCCGACAAAGCGGCTCGGTTTATTTTGGATTGTAACCAAGCGGGTGTGCCACTGATTTTCTTATCCGATGTGACTGGTTTTATGGTCGGGCGCGACAGTGAACAAATCGGCATTATCAGGCGTGGCGCAAAAATGGTCAATGCCGTATCGAATAGCGTCGTACCAAAAATCACGGTGATTACAGGCGGCAGTTTTGGCGCTGGCAATTACGCGATGAGCGGCAAAGCCTATGCGCCGCGTTTTATCTATGCTTGGGCAAGTGCCAAGTACGCTGTGATGAGTGGTAACGCTGCTGCCAAAACCTTACTTGATATTCAGTTGGCACAACTCGAGCGGCAAGGGCATACACCAGACCAAGACGAATTAAAAACCCTTTTTGACCAAGTCAAGCAAAAATACGATACCGAACTCGACCCACGTTATGCAGCAGCACGGTTGTGGGTGGATGAAATTATTCATCCGCTCGAGACTCGAGAGCGCCTGATTCGTTCTTTGGATGTTTGTGCGCTCGAGGGGAAACTGGCTGAGTTCAAAACAGGAGTATTTCAGGTTTAATCGCAGTCCCAAGTACCAAATAGCCAAGCATTCTCGAGTAATCTAAAACCCATGATTACGGTTTATTACGATTACCTCTGCCCGTATGCTTGGCGTGGGGTTGAATTACTGGCTGCGCTCGAGATTCCGTTTAACGCTAAGCATTACAGTTTGGTGCAAGGCAACCACCCAAGCAACACCAGTTTGCCGCGCAGCGCCCCGATGTGGAAATTGGTGGATCAAGAAATTGGTGGGACAGGCAACGCAGAATTACCCGCGTATTTGGATGTCAACGGCAGCCTCGAGGCTTTCTTTGCTTCTCATGCCGCGATGCAGCAAGGGCAAGAAGCCCATTTGCGTTTCACCCTCGAGTTATTTCGCGCTCGTCACGCGAATAAGAAAGATTTGAATGCCCAAACTGCTTTGGCAGCAGCTGAACTGGCTGGGTTGGATATGAATGCTTTTGCCACCGCTCGAGCCGACGAAGCCAAATGCCGTGCAGAATTGGCAATTGATCTCGAGGAGGCTGGGAAACTCGGGGTGTTTGGCACACCAACCATTCAGTTAGAGACAGGCGATATTGCTTACTTTCGTTTTGACAAGTTACCCGAAAACCAAGAAGGCAAACTCGAGATTTGGAATATCTTCAAGCAAACCCTGTTATCCGACGCTCGCATTGGCACAATCAAACGCGCCAAACCATAATCACAAAGCGGTCGGCACAGGCTGACGCAAATACAAATCCGCCACCTCGAGCCGCAAGCACTCGGCGCGGTACAGCCATTCATGAGGCACAAGGACATCCTGACTGGTTTCCAGCGCCAACCAATCGGCGTATAGACGGCGTTGCAAACTGCTGTTTTTGACCCGTTGCAAAGTGAGCTTAATCTCGAGCAGCACATCACGGCTGCGATGCAGCATGGCTCGAGGAGATTCAGGTGGACTGACAAACGCGGATAGCATGGTGTTACTTTAGTCCCTTTGTCTTAAGCCACGAAGCAAGATGGTTCACAATTGGAAAGGCTTCAAAGAATAGAGGAAAGAGATACCCTGATAACGCGAAGCGTTTGGATAACTCGAGAAATAGGACATTTTAAAGAAAGGTAAAAGAGGAAAGTACCTGTTGTCTTTTTCACAATTCCATTAAATCTTCAAAACTTAGGGCTTGCTGGATTTTCTCGAGTCCTTCACGCGGTTTTTTGGGTTCTGTTGGCTCGAGTTTTTCGTGGCGGCGTTTGGCGGTGGCTTCTTCTAAAGTGTCTTTGGAAACCATTTCAATCAGTTTGGCGCGTTTGTTCGGGCGTGGGCGCAGAATTCGTCCAAGGCGTTGGATATGTTCTCGGTTTGAACCTGTGCCGCTCAGGACCACTGCTAGGCTGGCTTCTGGCACGTCCACACCTTCGTTTAGAACCCTCGAGGCGACCAACACAGGGTATGCACCGCTTCTGAATAACTCGAGGATGCTGTGGCGTTCTTTGACAGGGGTTTGATGAGTGATGGCTGGAATCAGGAGCTTTTTGGAAATATCGTAAACTGTTTCGTTATCATCGGTAAAAATCAGGGTTCGTTCCTCGAGATGGGCTTGTAGGACATCATCCAAGGTGCGAAGTTTGGCATCAGCCGCTTTAGAAAGGCGTTTGAGTTCTCGGTGCGCCAGCATCGCACGGCGACCTTCGGGGGTTTTGGCGCTCTCGCGGATAAACCGCGACCAGCCATCCAAACCAGATAAACGAATGTTGCGTTTTTTTAAGAAGGCGGTTCGAGTCTCGAGATGGGCGGTGTATTCCTCGCGTTCGGCTGGGGATAACTCCACACTCAGGCGCACCAAATCATAAGGCGCAAGGGCGTTACCAGCCAAATCCTCGGGGTTGGCACGATACGCCACTTGTCCGACCAGTTCTAAAATGCTCGAGTGTCGCCCATCAGGTCGCTCGAGGGTCGCGGTTAAACCCAAGCGGTACGGCGCGAGGCTGTACTCAGCGATGGTTTTGTACAAATCACCTGCCAAGTGATGTACCTCGTCGAAAATCAGGAAGCCCCAACGGTTGCCGTTGTGTTCAATCAGACGATGAGCGCTGTCGTAGGTGCTGATTAAAATGGATGACAGGTCTTTTGAGCCGCCACCATGCAGCCCAATTTCAGTCTCGGGGAAGGCTTCGGATAAATTGGCATACCACTGGTGCATCAGATCCAAAGTTGGTACGCAAATTAAAGTGCTGCGCTGCGTGCGCTGCATTGCCAGCATCGCCAGAAAACTTTTGCCGCTGCCCGTGGGCAGAATCACCACGCCTTGCCGCCCTGCCTGAATCCACGCCTCGAGCGCCGCGCTTTGGTGGGCAAAAGGTTCTCGAGACAGTGCCAAGCGCAACTCGAGGTTATCAAAACCCTTGGCTTTGTCTTCAACGGTTACGTTGTCGCGGCGCAGACCCTCGAGCAGACGACGGTACTGCCACGCAGGGGCGCGAAGGCGTTCGATGCGGTCATCCCATTCGGCAATGCCTGCCCATGCCCCACTCGAGGGTGGCGGATGCAGCAGCAGTGTGCCACGGTCAAAAGTTAAACGCGGCGTGACTCGAGCCATAGGTGTATTCTCGAGGTTTGAGGCAAAGAAGTCAAAGCGTTTATCAAATAGGGTGGTCGCTTGTACTTGCCAAAATCCCAAGTTATTCAAAAAGCCCTGTCTCGAGACAGGGCTTTTTGTTCTTAATTCGCAACAAAAACATTAAAAGTGGCATTGATTGGCATTGGAGCAGCACTCGAACCTTGGTTAAAAATACACCATTGATTGAGAAAACCCGTTGCAGGTGGAATTCTATAGTAAACTCCAATTGCTTCTTTATTATAAATAAAACTCGAGCCATAATTCTGCGTTACTTGTATCATCGCATTTGGTCTACCGTTTGTTAAAGCGTTATCTATGCAAGTAACGTTCGTATCGCCTGATGGTTTGTTGGCTGCTGTGGTGACATGAATAAAAGCCCCGCCGTTACAAGTGACTGTGCCATCGGCTGCCACTGCGCTGATACTCGAGCCTGTTGTACAAGTCCCACTGATACGGTTTTGTTTAGCGGTCACTCGAGTATCCAAGTCATTCAATTTAGCGTTGACATCAGCTGCCCGAATTGGTGTACCTGCTTGAAATTCACTAAACGCAGCCCATGCCGTTAAGCCACTTGCACCAACAAACAATCCAAGCACTAAATTACGCAATTCATTGTTTTTCATGGTTCTCTCCTTTATTTCCAGAGTGCAGTTGAATCCCAATTGCTCGAGTCCCAAGTGGCATCGGTATTGGTGGCTGGATTACCACATGCCACGCTTAAACACGCTAAAAGTACCAATAAAGCCAGCAATTTCTTGCTCATATCATCTCCTTTTACAGATCATTAATTTCTCGAGTGACGCGGCTTAGTCTATGCGATTCAGATTGAATTTTATTTTTCAGAAAGCTGCCTAAGCGCGTCTTTTGGTGGTAGCACCCAGAGTTTACTCGATTTCGACTTCTCGAGATGTAAAAAACCCCATGCAAATATACTTTGCATGGGGTTGCTTGCAAAAAATTTACAACGAGAAGGTGTAGGTATTACCAGTTGCGACTTCGATCCGCACCAAGCCAACCGCATCGTGTGCCATGATTAAATTTCCATCAAATGGGTCGAGGAAAATACCACCACGCAAAAGCGGTCCTGCTTCGCCGGGTCCGCGAATGCACTGAAACCAAGCAGCCGTTGGATTCAAGCAGAAAATGTTGCCACCGAGTTTCGGGTCATCTTCGTTGTTGATCGTGACTGGTGCAATGCCAGAGCCATTGCCTGTGCCAGATGTCCAAAGGAAATTACGGACTGGGTCCCATACACTGTACGAATCGCCCGGTTCTTGTTGCACCACCAATTCACGGTTGCCTGTTGCCACATCGGCACGCCAGTACGTGTTCCCTGATGAAACATACAACCATTGCTTGCCTTTGATTTCATGGAAGTAAATGTTTGTACCGGGGAAAGTCATGTTGGTGATGCCCGTGCCTCGAGGACCACTGCCGTTGGGCAAACCAAAATCTGGTTTGGCTTTGTTCTCGGACGAGTCAGTGTAACGGTTGTTGCCATTGGCTTTCATGCGTGTGACCCAAGAACATTCTTTGCCATCGGCTGAAATTTTCATGATGCCAAATGGACCTGTGCCGGGAATTGGAATCAAGTAGAACTCGCCTGTGTTGGGGT
>JAAFJQ010000014.1 GCA_013298185.1 Deinococcales bacterium | reverse complement strand
ATGATTACGACGGTTCTGGTTTAGAAGAAGCCAAACGCGAGAAAATGAACATCGAAACCCGCATTGATGAACTCGAGGATACCCTGACCCGTGCTGTGGTTCTCGAGGGCGCAGAAGGCGGTAAAGCCATTGGTTTTGGCACGGTGATTAAACTCAAAGAAGAAAAAAGCGGTAAGGAAATCGAAGTCCAACTGGTGTCTGGCGCAGAAGCCAGCGTTCCGGGTGGCAGCATCCGCAAGGTCTCCGATGATAGCCCGCTTGGACAAAAGCTCTTTGGACGCAAGAAAAACGAGGTTTTTGTGGTTGAAGGCGCAAAGGGGCAACTGAAATACAAGGTTCTCGAGATTCGGGCTTGAACGGTTCTCGAGGTTCGGGCTTGAAGGGTTCTCGAGAATTTTCGCGGTGATCTCAGCTCATTTTTCTGCCCACCACTCGAGCCGTTTTAAGTCAAGCCTCCCAGTTTTCGAGAACACAATCCCCTCAGCCTCGAGCAGTACACGCTGCAAATCGCCTGTGCCTATTTTATAGGTGGACAACTGCCCACTCGAGTTGACCACCCGCTGCCATGGGATGTCATGGGCGGTTTCTTCTGAAATCCCGCGCAGCAAATGCCCAACGTGTCTGGCGCGACGTGGATAACCAGCCATCAGCGCCACTGCGCCGTAGGTGCTGACCCGTCCTTTGGGAATTTGCAGAATCAATGTCAGTACTTTTTGTCTAAAATCTGCCTCGAGTTTCATGGCTTTTTATTCTCTCATGGAACAGCGTAGAATTCACGCCGCATGAGGTCTTCTCCGATTGGTGTGTTTGATTCTGGCGTGGGTGGTTTAACTGTGCTGCGTGCCATGCGTGAACTTTTGCCTTTTGAAGATTTTATTTACTTAGCCGATACAGCTCGTTTTCCCTATGGTCGTAAACCCCGCGAAATGATTCGCCACTTTGCCGCCGAGAACGCGGCGTTTCTCGAGTCTATGGGCGCAAAACTGATTGTGATTGCTTGTAACACCGCCAGCACTTGCGCTGATTTTAGCAGTGCGTCCGTGCCAATGCTTGGTGTGATCGAACCCGGTGTATTGGCTGCCAGCGCTGCCAGCAACGGTGGGGTGGTTGGTGTGCTTGCCACCCGAGGCACAATTGCCAGTGGGGCGTATCAATCTCGGCTCGAGGCTCGAGGGCATGAAGTCTGGGCGCAGAGTTGCCCAATGCTTGCACCGTTGGTCGAAGAAGGCTTAGCTGATGAGAAAGAGGCGCAGCTTTTAATTGAGCATTATTTGCAGACGCGCCCCAAGAACATGGATGCCCTGATTTTGGGTTGCACCCATTATCCAGTTCTCAAAAGTGCAATTGCGGCGCATTTGGGTGATACGATTCAAGTGGTGGACAGTGCTTTTGCCACTGCCAATGTGGTGGCTCGAGAACTCGAGTCTCAGAATTTAGGCAGTTCAAAGCAGCAATTTGGTACGATTCAGCATTTTATTACAGGCGATATTCAATCGTATCAGCACACTGCCAATGTGATTGGTGGTGTGGATGGGCAGATGCAGCACCTCGAGATTGATGCTTTGTCTGGTGTGACAGCAAACACACCACACTTGTTGCCAAAAGTGTAAACTATGGAACGGAATGAATCAGATTCGTTTAGCTTCAATTCAGGATGAAACCTACCTCAAGAAATCAATTCAAGCTGCTTACCATGAGTATCCGCGCTTGATCGCCCGAGGCAACGGCTCGCTCGAGGTGGCAGTCGAACGGGTTCTCGAGGATGTCTCTGCCGAAGGCTTTGCCCATATTGCCGAGGACAACGGTAAGGTGCTTGGTGTGTCTTGGTGGGTGGCTGAAAACCCCGAGGAAATGTCGGTGGCGTACTATGTCGAACCCGAAGCACGAAAAAATGGTGTTGCTACTCAGCTGCTCGAGGCGGGTTTGTCCGAAGCCAAAGCCCGTGGGGCGCGGAGTAGCTTAATCAAAACCCATCCAGAAAATGCTGCCAGTATTTCTTTGGCACGTAAAGTTGGTTTTGAACCTGTGGTGGCGTTACTTCGCCAAGCCTTGTAAATGCTTTTACGCTTAACGGTTTTGGTGTCCGGCACAGTTCAAGGTGTTGGTTATCGGCGCTTTGTACAACGCCAAGCCGAGATTCTGCGCTTAACGGGCTATGCCGAAAATCTAGCCGATGGTCGGGTCGAAGTAGTTGCCGAAGGCGAAAAATCCGATTTGGAGCATTTGCTGCATTTTCTCAAAAAAGGTTCAACCCATGCCCTTGTGGATTCGCTCGAGGTGCAATGGGCGGATGCCACTGGTTTAACAGGTTTTTTTGCTTATTAACATGTGGCTCGAGGGTTTTTGGTCGTTGTTTGCCACCCAGACCCTCGAGTTTGGTGGTTTGACCTTGTTGCAAAATCCAAACTTGCCGCTACTCGAGGTGAACTGTGCCTATGGTCAACTCGAGACGTCACTCAAGATGTTGCCTGATGCTTGGCAGCCACCGCGCTTATGGTTGAGTTCAGAAACAGCTCAGGGTTTATTGCAGTACAAAGGGCTGATGCTCGAGTGGGGTACTGGTTACCCCGCCAACATGATCATTGAGCAAGTCGCGTGGACTCAAGCTCCGGTCTTGGCTCGAGTCTGGTGTCAGCAGCACCAAGCCCTTGAATGGCAAGACTCGGTGGCAAACGAAATAGCTCGAGTGATGCAGCAATACCCAGAACTCTGCGCCTACTTGGCTTACGAAGCCGATGCCCCCACAGGAATGCTGCTCGCCATGCCCAAAACAGGGTGGTGGCACAATGGCACACCCAAGCAGTGGTTCTCGAGCCAGCTTCAGGGCGCAGTCAGTGCGTGGTGGGCAGGAAAGAATCAGATTGCCAAAGCACTGTTCGCTCGAGCCAAAGCAGATTTTGGTGGGCTTGAAGTCAGTGTGCCAACAGATTTTGAGGCTCGAGCTAAGGTTGTGCAGAACTACCAGATTTTTCTGCTCGAGTGATGATAGCCTTTTGACCACAATTTGGCTTTCTTTCAGGCTCATTGGTCACAGCCTTGTCATCGGTTAGATGTTAAACTCAAGCCATGAAATCTTTTTCACCCTTTTTGCTTTTCCTTGTTTTGGCTTCATGCACTGTGGTCAATACCCGAGGAGCGCCAGTACCAGCTTTGAATGCGCCGCCACCAACCATTGGTACAACTTCTGCTTCGTCGCCTGTTGGTACAGCAGTCAATCCACCGCCACCTGCTGCGCCATCTATCAGTTCGTCCAACACCACTTGGAATTCCCAACTTGGCTTAGCCGCCTACCCAAATAGTCAATTGATTGACTTGGACGGCAGCAGCAACGGCTCGAGCAAAGTGGTGTTTGAAAGCCGAGCCAGTTTTGGGGATGTTTACGCCTATATTCATGGTCAACTGACCAGCAAAGGTTGGCAGCGCACGGCGCTTGACTTCAAAACCAATGCGACCAAGCTCGAAGCCACGTACCGATTGGGTAGCCGTAATTTAGAAGTGAAACTAGACGCCCAAGGCAACAGCGGACGCTTTAAGCTCGAGTTGAATTTTTAAGCCAATAACCCATATACTTTTTTTGATGCTTTTAACACCATCTAAGCCAGCCACAGCTTCTCCGCTTGAGCAGATTAAAGCCCTTGGTCATGATTTGCGCTTTGAAATGGTTTCAATTCTGGCGCAACGTGAATGCTGTGTCTGTGAACTCGAGGCGTATTTGGGTCTGACACAAAGTAAAGTTTCGTATCATTTGGCGTTGCTGCGCGATGTTGGTTTGGTTTCCAGTCAGCAGCGAGGCAAAAATGTGTTTTATCGCCTCGAGAAAGATGCCTTGTATGTGTTGGGTGGACGGCTGCTCGAGACACTGCTGCAACCACGCCCTGACATCAAGCTGACAAATCAAATAGAATTGATATGTTAATCTGTTTTTGATGCGAATTTTAATCCTTTGTACCCACAACAGCGCCCGAAGCCAAATGGCTGAAGGTTGGGCAAGATTCTATGCCAATCAACTTGGTCTGCCTTGCGAGATTTTCAGTGCTGGCACAGAAAGCACTTTCGTCAAACCCGATGCCATGGCTGTGATGCAAGAAGTTGGCATTGACTTAAGCACCCACTCGAGCAAAGTGCTGTTTGATTTACCCGACCCATGGAATTTTGATTACGTGATCACGGTTTGCGACAGCGCTGCCGAGCGCTGCCCTGTGTATCCAGTTCAAACCACGCGGTTGCACTATCCATTCCAAGACCCAAGTGGCGGTTCACTCGAGACTTGGCGGGTGGTGCGTGACCAAATTGGGGGGCAACTCGAGCAGTTTATATTCGCTCTGAAAAACCAGCAGCCTGTTCCTGCGACGTACCAAGACGCGCCTCGAGTGGAGGTTTAAGTGCTACAAAAAGCGATAGCAGAACTGATTGGCACGTTTGCCATTGTCTACTGCGGCGTTGGTGCAATTGCTCTAACCCAAACAGGTTTACTGAACGGCGGTTTAATTGCTATTGCCATGGCGCATGGCTTTGCAGTGACGGTCATGATTTACGCCCTCGGCAATGTTTCAGGCGCACATTTTAACCCTGCCATCACCATTGCCCTGAGTGTAATAAGACGCTTTGCTTGGCAAGATGCACTTTTTTATATTCCAGCTCAATTGGCTGGTAGCCTTGCGGCAGTTGGACTGCTCAGCCTGACCCATGGCGCGGCGCTCGAGCAAGTCAAATACGGCGCAACCTTGCTTGCCCCCAATGTCTCGGTACTTGCAGGATTTTTAATCGAACTGGTGCTGACTTTTTTCTTGGCACTGGTGATTTTTCGTGTGGCGGTGCTACATGCACATCCAGCCGCAGGAGCGCTGATTGGTGCAACCGTGATGATGTGCATTGCCGCCGCCGGACCACTAACGGGCGTGGCGCTCAACCCTGCTCGAGCCTTTGGACCTGCCGTGTTTGGGCAATGGGCAGACCACTGGATCATGTGGGTTGCGCCAACTTGTGGAGCAATTCTGGCAGCATTCACGGCGCAGTGGCTTGAAGCAATCAACCTCGAGACCAAAAAGGAAGTGATGAAATGAAACAACCATCGGTTTTGTTTTTATGCACCGGCAACACAGCTCGTAGCCAAATGGCAGATGCGCTGCTGCGCCACCATGCACCAGACGAATTTGAAGTCACCAGCGCTGGACTCGAACCGGGTGTCTTAAATCCTTACACTGTACGGGTTCTCGAGGAAATCGGTATTGGCACCGAAGGAATGCACGCCAAAGGTGTGATTCCGATGCTTGGTTACAAGCATTTTCATTACATCATCACGGTTTGCTCGAGAGCCGAAGCCAACTGCCCGATTTTTCCGGGGGTATCGTACCGTCTGGCATGGGCATTTGAAGACCCCGCTGCCTTTGAAGGCACTGATCAAGCCAAACTCGAGAAATTCCGTGAAATCCGCGATGCCATTTCCAAGCGTATCCTCGAGTGGAAAGAAGCAGGTTACAAAACTTAATCCTTAAACAAATCTTTTAATACAGCAAACGGATTTTCTTTCTTTGTCTCTTGCACGCCAAAACTCGGGCAGTCGGCTCGAGCTTCTTTGCAAGCTGAGGTGTTGTTCAGGTTCATGCCGCAACTGGCACACAGTCCTTTACAATTAGCGCGGCATTTGACCATGGCGGGAATCTCGAGGCTGATGGCTTCTGCAAACAGCGCGGTTAAGTTGACGTTTGGCTCGCCAAAGAGAATCACTTCTTCGTCATCGTCGGTTAGGGTGCGCTTTGGGGTTTTGGCGTTCGGGTCAAAGCGCAGCAAACTCTCGAGCCGAGCTTCCATGCTGTGCGTGACTGGGTCAAGGCAACGTCCGCATTCTAAGTTCAGGGTGGCTTCGATTGTCCCAGCCAACCAGAATTCCTGTTCGCCGATGTGCGAGGCAATGGCTCGCCATTGGGCCGTGCCGTGCAGTGGCAAGGTGACAACTTCTAAGCCGTGGGTGGTTTCGACGCTGTACTCGAGCAAGTTGGTTTTGCCTTGGTCGGAGACATCGCCGCCACCGCGTAAAATTTTGACTAAATTCAAACTGGGTACTTCATTCACCCGTTTAGTCTACACGAATTCATGTCTTTTGAAATGCGCGAAATGGCAGATGGCGCGTTTGAACCTTCGTGCTGACCTACATTTCAATCACTCGGTGCAAGTACATTCAAACGTAGGAACACGGACTGTGAAAACTGGTACAAGGGCTGTAAGGTCAGGGAGCATCTGACATGCACGCGCTGGACGGCTGGAATCCGTGAGGATTACGGTTTAGCGTGTGGTCTTGGCTTGATGTTTTAGGGGGTTATTTATGAAAAAGTTGTTCGTGCCAGCACTACTCGGAGCAGTTCTTTTTGGAAGTGCAGCTTTGGCTGCGCCGACTGAACTCAGTTCAGGACAGTTTGGTTTGGTGTATCAGTTGTTCTCGATCACCATTGCGACGATGGGGGCATCGTTTATTTTCTTTGTGCTGGGCAAGCAAAACCTTGGGGTGAAGTATCAACCTGCGATGCTTGTCTCGGCGTTGGTGGTGGCAGTGGCGTGTTATCACTACTTTCGTATCTCTGGTTCATGGAGCGAAGCCTATACTTTTGTAGACGGGGTTTACAAAGCCTCTGGGTTGCCGTTCAACGATGCGTACCGCTATGCCGACTGGGTTTTGACCGTGCCGTTGTTGCTGGTTGAAGCCGTAGCGGTTTTGGCATTGGCAAGCAACGTGGCTTCGGGCATGATTGGGCGCTTGGTTGTTGCTGCGCTTGCCATGATTGTTCTGGGCTACCCTGGCGAAATCTCCTTGGATACTGGCACACGTTTGTTGTGGGGTACACTCAGCACCATTCCGTTTGTGTACATCATCTACACTTTGTTTGTCGAACTTGGCAAGTCACTTGATCGTCAGCCACCTCGAGTGCAACTCTTGATGAAGAACCTGCGTTTGTTGCTGTTTGCCTCATGGGGTTTTTACCCCATTGCTTACCTGATGCCACTGGTGTTCGGTAGCTTCTCGGCAGATGGTGTGGTGGCTTTGCAAGTGGGTTATAGCTTAGCCGATATGATCGCCAAGGCTGGTTTCGGCACACTGATTTACTTTATTGCTTTGGAGAAAACCAAAGCCGATAACGAAGCCAAACCAGGCAACCTTGCCATGGCAGGTGACTGATGAAACCTCGAGTCAAATTGCTGCAACGCTACGTTGAGAAGCACAATCAGCCCGTCGGGGTGCTCCTGATCGCTTTGGTGCTGGCAACCTTGGCATTTGATAACTTCATTGGTTTTGGTGGTCAGAACCTGATTGGTTTGCGTTTGGTGTACTTGGCGTTGATGCTGATGATCGTGGCATACGTGTACACAGTCAGCAACATCGGCAAGAATTAAACAGCAGCCATTCAAGAATCACCATTTGGGCTAAGTCCAAATGGTGATTCTTATCTCAGGTAATTTGTATGTTGGGTTGTATACTACAGACCATGACTGGATTGATCGCTCGAGTCTCACGTCCCTTCGTTCTTGCCTTGCTGCTGATCTTACCAGCCGCCCATGCCGCGCCACTCGGATTGGTGCTTGAATCGGGTTTAACCGCTCGAGTCAGTTATGCCTTCTCGAGCAATCAGGCGTTTGCCGTGGCGCTCGAGTACGAAACACCAATCCCTGTGCCACTGCCGATAGATGTCAGTTTAACAGCGCGAATTGGCTATAATTTTTCGGCAGCCGGTTTTGAGGCAGGTTTGCTTGCCAAGGCATTGGTGCTGAATTCGATTTCGGGTGGTTTACTGGGCGTGGGTGTCTGGTTGGACATTGGAGCGCGGAATGTTGGCTCGAGTTTGAACAGTTTTAACGTGGCTTTTGGACCGTTTCTCAATTTCAATGTTGACCCGCTTTATGCCACACTCAGTGTCTCGCTGTTATCCCTGACCAATGGTGTGTACGCCTTTGATCTTGGTTTGGCTGCGCGGTATTACATTGATGTCATTGCCCTCGAGTTGGGTTTTGATTACAACACCATCGGCTTTGCTCGAGCTTCATTTGGGTTGCGCCTCGGTTTGTGAAGCATAAATTCAACTTCACCCCGGGCTGGTGGGGCGTATTGCCGAGTTTGACGCTGCTGGCAATTTTTGTGTTGTACCCACTGCTGCAAGTGCTGCAAATCTCGAGCCTCAAATGGGATGGGGTTGTAGCTGGTGAAGGCATTGGCTTTGGTAATTATCTGCGTTTATTTGGCGATGCTGACCTTGGACGGAGTTTAATCACGACCCTGACTTTAGCTGCTTTTGTCTTACCAATTTTTGTGACGCTGGCTGCCACAATTGCCATTGAACTCGAGGGCACACGCTTTGAACGGGTGATTAAAGCAATTTTGTTTCTGCCCGGGCTTTGGACAATTGGCGCGAGTGCCATTGGTTGGTACACCCTTTACGCACCTGATTACGGCATCATTGCCACCATTACTAACGGCGCGGTGGCACTGCCTTGGGGCGATCAAGGTTGGGCGGCACTGACTTTGGTTGGTGCATTTACCATTTGGCAAAACATTGGTTATGCTGTGCTGGTCGTTAGCGCTGGCTTAAAAGGTATTCCGCAAGAAACCTTAGAAGCGGCTAGGGTGGATGGCGCAAATGAAAACCAAGTGCGTTGGAAGATTGTGATTCCGCTCCTGCGCCCAAGCCTGACGTTTCTCGCCGTGATTGGCGGCTTGTACGCCCTGCAAAGCTATACAGCCGTGTACCTGCTGACTCGAGGTGGACCGTTTGGTAGCACTCGAGTCTTGGGTTATTTTTTGTACGAAACGGCTTTTGAAAAATTTGAATTCGGTTACGGCGCAGCTCTTTCAATGTGTGCGCTTCTTTTGGCATTCACCTTTGCGGCTTTGCAAGCTCGAGCTTTGCGCGGGAGTGAGCAATGAAAACCGCTCGGCTGTCCGGTACTTGGCTTGGCAAAATCGTGGTTGGGGTGGTGCTGGTTTTTATTCTCTTGCCAATTATCTGGTTGGCTTACAGCGCGTTCTTACCGCCCGATGCGATTTTTAAGACCAGTGGTGTGCCAACTGGTTTCACGCTCGAGAACTTTGCAAAATTACCTTTTGATACCCTGATACGCCCACTTATTTTAAGTCTGGTCGTCTCGAGTTTGGTGGTGGTGTTACAACTGACGGTTTCACTACCAGCCGCCTATGCAATTCGCAGTGGGGCAAAGTTGCTGCCGCTTTATTTACTGCTGCTTTCAATTCCCGCCGAGTTGATGCTGATACCGCTGTACGGGCTGCTCAAGGATTTGGGGTTACTGAACAACCCACTGGCGCTGGTCTTTCCATTTATTGCCAATCCGTTCATCGTGTTTCTGCTCTACAGCGGGCTTGCCAAGCTGCCATGGACATTTATTGAAGCAGCGCGGTTAGACGGCGCAAACAACATTCAAATCCTCCTGAAAATTGTTGCCCCACTCTTGCGCCCAGAAATGACAGCGGCGGCAGTGCTTGGCTTTGCGGCACACTGGAATTTGGTTTTGTACCCCAAGGTGGTGCTGGATAATCCGCAATGGTGGACAGTTCAAGTGGCACTGACCGAAATGCTTCGCAAAGACCCGAACGCATGGGGCAAACTTGGGGCAGCCGCCATGGTCACCAGTTTGCCGATTTTGATTTTGTACATTATTTTTGAATCTCGAGTTACCAAGACACTCGAGGGCGGACTCAAGTAATTTTACTGTTTCAGTTTCCAGCGGTTTGGCTCGAGTTGCACCGCTTGCCCTGTCGCCTCGAGTTTTTGCAGGGCTGCCAGAGCCGCGCTTTGCTCGAGCATGGTGTTTTGCAGAATTTCTTCTAAACTCAGTTCCCAGCCTCGGCGGTATGCTAAACGCCAAATGGCGCGTTCACCACGGCTCAGGATCGGGCTGTTGGTTTGCCGCGTGGCAACTTTGGTGCATAACCAAAAGCAAATCAGACCCACGGCTACGGCAATCAGCGGCTCGAGCCACCACAGGGCAAAACCCAGTTTGTTCGTACCAATGATGGATAAGACACCAAGCGTGGCGTAACCAAAGCCAATGCCCACCGCACCACTTAAAAAAAGCCAAGCCAGATTCATGCTTACACCCCAAAAGTTTCAAAGATTTTTTGGTACACCTCAAATGGCAGAGCGCCACTAAAGAAGTAGCCATTGATCACAAATGAAGGTGTTCCAGACACACCAAAACGCTTTGAGAGTTCGACTTCGGTGTTGTAGCGCGTGGCATAACGGTTGCTCGAGACACAGCTTTCCAAGGTGCTTGAATTGATACCAAGGCGCTGACTCATTTGGCTTAAGGTACTGACCAATTGTGCGCCTGTGTTGTTTGCCCAAGTGTCAACATTGGCATGTGCCATTTGATGAAAATCCCAGAATTTGCCTTGTTCATTGGCGCAAGCTGCAACACTGGCAACGGTCACGGTTTGTTCGCCGCCAACCGTGATGGTATCGCGGTAGATATAACGCACCTTACCGGTTTTGACATAAGTTTCAATGATTCTTGGCAGGGTTTGATTGGTAAACAAATGGCAGTAGCCACAACGGTAATCGCCAAATTCAATCATTGTGACCTTGGCGTTTTGATCCCCAAGAATATACGTCGCGCCGCTGGTCGCATCCGCCAGAAGCGGATTGCCAATAATCTGGCTTTTTTGACCGTTCTGCTCGAGGTTAAAGACCATCGGTTGCAGACCAGTGCTGCCCAAGGTACTCGAGGCTGGGGTATTGGCAGCGATTGGCGCTGGGCGTGGGGCTGCCAGCAAACCACCAAAGAATCCAACTATCAGCATGACAATGGCTAAACCCCAAGGGTTACTGGCTCGAGGGCGGGGGGTGGTTTCGTTCATGGGTCATAGCCTAGCAAACTTTGTTGGTTTGAGAAGGTGTCGCTTAGCCCATGGCAGGCTTGGTGTGACAGCCCATAGCAGGCTTGGTGTGACAGCCCATAGCAGGCTTGGTGTGACAGCCCATAGCAGGCTTGGTGTGACAGCCCATACTCTGCCCATACTCTGCTTGGTGTGGCAGTGCCTATACTTTGGGTGGTTTCATTTGCTGTCAAGAAAGGCTATTGTTATGAAGGTCACAATTGTCTTACTCGAAACTGGCATGATTTGTCAGGGAATTGTAACTCTATAAACGATTAAATAGAATCTAAAAGCCATGAGCAACCGTATTCAAATGAAAACCAGTCAAACCAGTAGACAACCATCTACGGCGTTTAAGGCTGATATTTTACTCGAGTACGCTCCTGTGCGCGAACTTGCCAGTGTCAGTCTACAACAAGCTGCTCAACTGAGCAGCAAAATGATTGGCTTTGAAGCCGCTGCCGTTTGCTGGGTTTCAAGCAATACCGTGCGCTTAATGGCAACCTATGGGCTTGGCAATAACCGCTTGGCGCGGAGTTTGCCCAAGGATTTCACTTGGTTTGCTCCTCCAAAACCAATGCACTCAAGCGAATCAGGTGTGCTAAGACAAGTCGAATCATTTCTTGGCATCGAGCATTTTCAAACCATGGTCAGCATTCCTTTGATGTCGCATTCTGGTTTGGTGATGGGTTCGTTGCTGCTGCTTGACCGATCCAACCAACAACCCGAAGCGGCTCAACTCGAGTTGCTGGCTGGTGTGGCTGACCTTGCCATGGACGGAATCAATGCGGTTTTGTTATCCACCAAGCGAACACCCCAAGATAATGCTTCTGAACTCGAAAACGCTGTGATGCAAGCCAAAGAAAGCGTGGTTGCTTGTGACTTGGC
Source organism: Deinococcales bacterium (assembly GCA_013298185.1). Lineage (GTDB taxonomy): Bacteria > Deinococcota > Deinococci > Deinococcales > JAAFIG01 > JAAFIG01. The sequence goes on along the minus strand of JAAFJQ010000014.1, from coordinate 22,025 downwards.
TGGCATCATCACCGCTTGGAATGACGGCGCTGAAGAAATGTACGGCTATGAGCGCGAAAAAATGATTGGGCAACCACTGACCACCATCATTCCATCTCTTGAACAAGCCAACTTTTTACACCTGCTCGAGCAATTACCGCAAAAAAACGTTGCCCCACGAGAAGTCACCCGTTTACACCAATCGGGTTTTCGGATTCAGGTGCGCTCGAGCATCGAAGCCATCCGAGATGGGCAAGGCACTGTGATTGGCATTCTCGAGTTCAGTGGGATTTCAACTGACCCTGTTCGCAGCGCTCAGACCGATCATTTCCAGAGCCTAATGAAGCACCTACCCATGATTTTTGTGCAAACCGATGCCAGAGGCATGATTACTTTTATCGAAGGGCAGCTGCTCGAGCAAGAAAACCTCAAAAGCCAAGCCCTGTTGGGCTTATCAATTCATGAATTATGGACGAATCAATCCGAAATTGCCCGAGCTTTACAAGGCGAAAAACTGAACTTTCAAGTGCCTTGGCAGCAACGCACCTTGGAAATCTGGGCTGTACCAATTCGCCAGCATGAGCGCTTGATTGGCTGTCATTTATTGGCAGTTGACATCAGCCAACAAGTCAAATCCGAACAAGCCCTAGAAGTCGTGTCGCATCGGGTTGAACAGCTGCTCGAGACGCTGCCCATTCTGGTGTTATCTATTGATAAAAATGGTTGCTTAACCATGCTCGAGGGCTTAGGGGTCAAGCATTTTGGTGGCGCACAAGCGGCTGGGCGCCTGATTGGTGTGCCACTGAATCAAATTCTGCGCGATGATCCAGTTGTTGAAAACCTGATTGAAAGTGCTTTAGCCGGAGAAGAATTCCAAGTTTCATTTGATTTTCGTGGCATGGATGTGCAGGTCTTTGTCCGACCAATTTATCAAGATGATGTTTTGGTTGGTGCAAATGCAATTGTGATTGACACCAGCGCCAACAATCAAACCACCTTAGAAAAAAATCAAGCCTTGCGGCAACTGCTTGATACCCAAACCACTTTGGCACAACAACAAGCCTTTGCCCAATTGGTGCTTGAAACCATTGACCAAGGTGTAACCGTCAACAACGAACATGGAATTTTTGAATATGTCAGCCCAGCTTACGCCAAGATGCTCGGCTACGAACCCGAGGAGCTGATTGGGCAAAGCCCCGTGGATTTGGTGATCGGCAAAAAACAAGAACTGAGAGCCACACTCGAGGAGCGCAACCAAGGCTGGCGAAGCGTCAACCGTTACGACATGGAACACAAAGATGGCAGCATCATCAAAGTCGAAGTGATTGGCTATCCGCGCTATTCACTCAATGGTGAAATCAAAGGCGGCGGCGTGGCACTCACCCGCGATGTCACCCGAGAAAGTGAGCATGCCAAAGAAGTGGCTCAAATCAAAACCCAACTCGAGCAGGAACGCGATTACGCACTTGACATCACCAACGGGCTTCAAGTTGGGTTGGTGCTGATCAACCAAGAACGAAAAATCGAGTACATGAATCCCGCTTTCACCAAAACAGTGGGTTACGAACTCGAGGATTTAATTGGAAAAACAACTTTAGAACTGGTTCACCCCGACGACCATCGGTTACTGAACGAAGCCCAGCAGCTGCGCCAAGCTGGGCAGTACAGTGTCTACCGATACCGAGTCAAACACAAAGACGGACATTGGATCACCATCGAAGGACACACCTCACCACGAATAGACGCCACTGGACAACCAATTGGTGCAATTGCCACACTGCACGATGTCACCGAACAAGTGCAGCTCGAGCAAGCCGCCCACGCTGCCCGCCGCGCCTTAGAGCGCGAAACCAAAACCAAACTCGAGAAAACTCAGGCTTTACTTTTAGCCGAACAAAAATACCGCCAGTTGTTTGAAGACAGCCAAGCCCAAGCCAAACGCTTAGAACTGATAGACACCATCCGCAATGCTGCCAGCAGCACCAACACCACCCAAAACCTGATTCAAAACATTGTGACAAGCATCAGCCAAACCCTTGGTGTACCCATGGTCAGCATTTACTTACTCGAGGGTGGGCAATTGGTATTGCAACACGCAGTTGGTTACGAAAACACCATTCAATCCCATGCCATGACTGGCAAAGGCGTAATGGTACGCAGTGTCAAAGGTAAACAAGTCATGCTGATTACCGATTCAAGCACTGACCCTGATTTTGTGCATTTATCAGGCAGCATCAAAAGCGAACTTTGCGTACCAATCACCAACCAAGACGAAGTGCTGGGCGTGATTAACCTCGAGTCCTTAGAGCTGGCTGCATTCAACGAAGCCGATGCCAATTTACTACTGCAAATCGCTGAGCGCATCAGCCATGAAATTCAAATCACCCGATTGTTAGACGAAATGCGTCTGCTCGAAGCTCAAAACCAAAAAATGCGGCAACGCAACACCGAAACCAAAACCATGATCCTGCCCAACATCGAAGCAGGCATTGCCTTCATCCGAGGCATCGGCGGTGAGCAGTACTTCACCGCACACCTCGAGAAACACAGCGACTGGGCGGAGAAAAAACTGATTTTACGCGGACGCAGCATGATGGTTGTGATTTTAGAAGGAACGTTAAAACAGTATCTCGAGGCGATTAAAGTAGGGTAGAGCTATGAGCTATGAGCTATGAGGTTAAAGATGAAAGGTTAAAGGTTAAAGATAAACCTCTGACAACTGTTTTTGCTCTCAATTTTCTCTTTTCTCTTTTCTCCCAAGCCCTTAATGCGCGTACAAGCCGCCATCCACGGCAATGGTTTGCCCATTGATATAAGCTGCTCCGTCGGATACCAAGAAGGCAATCAAGGCAGCCACATCTTCGGGTTTGCCAAAACGAGCGGCTGGGATGCTCTCGAGGTACTTGGCTTTGAGGGCTTCGGGTAGTTTCTCGGTCATATCAGATTCAATAAAGCCCGGGGCGATGGCGTTACAAGTGATGCCTTTACCACCATATTCTTTGGCAATGGCTTTGGTCAGACCAATCAAACCAGCTTTAGCAGCAATATAATTGGCTTGTCCGGGGTTGCCCATTAAACCAACGATGCTCGAGACATTGACAATTCTTCCCCATTTGGCGGTCAGCATTCCACGAATCGCAGCTCTGATTAAGGCAAAAGGTGCGGACAAATTGGTGTCTATGACGGCGTCCCAATCTTCGTCTTTCATTCGCATGACCAAACCATCTTTGGTGATTCCAGCGTTGTTGACCAGCACTTCCAGACCACCCAAGGCTTGGGTGGCGGCGGCTGCCACGGCTTTTGCTCCGTCTAAGCTGCTCAGATCGCCTTGGATCAGTTCTGCTGTACCCCCACTGGCACGGATGGCTTCGGCAACCGCTTGGGCTTCTTCGCTCGAGCGTCCATAATGCACGGCGATGCTGTGACCAAATTGACCTAACTCGAGGGCAATGGATTTGCCTAAACCGCGTGAAGCTCCTGTGACCAAAATTTTTCGGGAGGTTGTCATGACGCAGATTCTACCTCGAGTGACTGAGTTGGGCTAGGTAGACGGTAAACAAAGCCTTGCCCGCCATAACAAAGCCCATGATCGAGGTTGACGCAGATGCCATCGGCATAGATAAACGGCGCAGTCACATCCTTGGGTGACACTCGAGCCAAATTAAAAATTGTGGTGTGACCATGCACAAGGCGTTTGACATCAAAAAAATTGGCGAAGTCTTTGGCGGCTTGGGTATCAAAGATAAAAGCCTTGCGTGTGGCAAAGCGTTCCTCGAGTAAATCCATGCTGTGAATCTCGCCGCTGGTAATCACAGCTTGGATGTTGCGGTTGATCTCCTCGAGACGAGCGCCGTACTCGAGGTAAAATTCAGAATCTGCATGAAGGAAAAGCGTATCAGCAATTTGGTGCATGACAGGACGGGTTTGTAACCAATGTACATGCTTTGGCTCGAGGCGGTTGTAATCGGACAGTTGCCCGCCAGCATTCTCGAGCCACATTTGTTTGAAGCTCAGGGTTTTTCCTTGTGATAAAAAACTTGGTAGATGCTGCTCGCCAAAGTACAGCACCTCGAGCAGAATCAGATCATGATTGCCAAGGAGGGCAATCACTTCACCACCAGCTTTTTTGGCTTCTTGCTCGAGCCGCATGATGAGGTCAAGCACGCCAATGCCGTCCTCTCCCCTATCCATGTAATCGCCTAAGAAAACCAGTTTTGAATGACCAGCTATCCAATGTGCGTTTGCATCAATCAAATTGGCTGTCTCGAGCAAAGAGCGCAGTTTCTCGAGACAGCCGTGAATATCACCAATGGCGTAGAACATGGGTGTAGCTTAACTTGTTTGCAGTCGTGGTTGAAGTCATTTGTTGTTTGGAAATGCACTAACTTAGGGCATATGAGTTGGGCAAGTACATTAAAGATGATTACCCCTTGGCTGGCAGAAAAAGCAGCGCGGCGTTGGAGTTTAAGCAACCTCGAGTTGGTGGCAAGAAGTGCCAATGCTGTCTTTCGCGCCTCGAAGGATGGTCAAACCGTCTACTTGCGAATGATTCACTGCGAGCAACGCGATGAAGAGTTCTTAGCAGCAGGCATTGATTGGGCGCGGCACTTAGCAGCCCACGGTGCGGATGTAACCACAGCCATTAAGTCCAATACTGGTTACTTACTCGAGGAAATAGATACGGTTTGGTTCGCTGTTGTCTGGCGTGGCATGGATGGCACACCCCTCGATGACAACATCGCACCGATTCAACTCGAGGCATGGGGAATGGCGTTGGGCAAGCTGCATTTGGCAAGCTCGAGTTATCAGCCTGAACTGACCCACACACCCAACGGGGATTTTCTGCCTGAGCGTTTTACTTTGGCGCAGTTTTGGCGCAACATCCAAGCCACACTCGAGCCAGATGCCGAGTTGTGGAGCGCGTACCAAGAACTAACCACTTGGCTGATTGGTTTGCCTAAAGAAGAAAGGCTGCTTTGTCATGGTGATTTTCGACCTGCCAATGCGATTTGGGATGGTGAAAAAGTCAGCATCATTGACTTTGACGAACCTACCCTTGCCCACCCCGAATACGACATCGCCAGAGCTTGCTTGCGCGATAATTGCCATCCATTTGAAAACCCAGATCACCTCGAGATTTTCTTGCGTGGTTATCAGAGCGTCAGACCTTGCGACCCTGCTCGAGTCAGTCAGTACATTCGGGTACGGGCGCTGTTGATGCTGGCTTGGGATATGCAAGATGGAACAGGACAGTTTCTCGAGATTGGACGGCGCTTGGTTTTAGGAAATGAGTTCCTTACGAACCGTACTGACCGCTTCGGTTAAACTCAAATCCGCCCAACCCTTATTTGTGCCAATGGCGCGTTCGTAGACCTCGAGAATGCGTTTGGTCATGGTGGTGTGCGAACCCTCCACAAAAGCAAAGGCTTTGGCTGCCGCCGCGAACTCGAGGCGCTTGGGTTCGTTTTGCAGCAACTCGAGGGCTTTTTGAGCGTAGGTTTCTGCGTCGGATGGGTCAATCAGATACCCTGTTTTTCCATCCAAGACACAAGAAATAATCCCCATCTCAGCTCGAGCAATCACTGGGCAACCACAAGCATTGGCTTCGAGTGCGACCATGCCTTGAGTTTCAGATGTGCTGGCAAAAACAAACAAATGCGCGTGCTGATAATACGCGCCAACATCGGTGTTCGCCACATACCCCGTGAAGGTCACAGCTTCTTCCAGACCAAGTTGCTTGGTGTAGGCTTCTAAGTTCTTGCGCTCAGGACCATCCCCCACAATAAACAAATGCGTGTCTGGCATGGCTTTATGGATGATGAAAAAACGCTCGAGCAGCAAATCAATGGATTTTTCTTTCCCCACCCTCGAAACATGCAGCAAACGCTTGGCGTTTTGAGGAGCGCGGTACTGTGGAAATGGGTCTTGACGTGGTTGACTCAGCAATTCCAAGTTAATTCCGTTCGGCACAACACTGATTGGACTCTGCACACCCATTTCCACAAGTTCATCTGCCATCGGCGCGGCTGGCGTAATAATCTCGAGGTTGCGATTACACAGCCACTGATCCACCCGAGCCGCCAAAACTTGGGTGCGATGCTCCAAGCTGCTGACCAAACTGCGCGAGACACTGGTACGGGTTTTAGAACCACGCACATACCAACGCTTGTCGTTGAGTAACCATGACATGCTGGCATAAAACGGCGCGTAATGCACATAATCTCGAATTCGGGTGTGGTACGTCATCACCACTGGCACACCAAGTAAACGCCCAATACCCAAGCCAATCAGTGGCATCACCACGCCATGTGTATGAATAACATCAAAGCGGCGCATCCTAAACTCGAGGATTTTTCGTAAACTCGGTGGGAAAGCATAACGCTGCTCGGGCTGCGGACGATATGTGGTCGAACGAATCCGAATCACATTGGCTTCGGGGATTTGCTGCGGGTGCTTAGGCGCAACAATCGTCACCACATGACCCATTTCCTCGAGACCACGTTTGAGATTGACCACACTGGTCACCACCCCATTGATCTGAGGCGTATAGGTATCGGTGAAAAGCGCAACCCGAAGTGGGCGTTTAACGGACAACATGCCCCAATTTTACGCGATTTTCTAGGCGCGTGGCAGATTCGCTTGTCTGGTTTTTTGCGGCAAGTCTTGAGTAAAACCAGCCCGCAGTAAGTGCTTACGAACTTGACCGAGGTTGCCCGAGAGAATGATGATTTTCATACCATCAAGCGCCATAATCGTGGTTTTTTGATGTTGATAATCAGTTTCATAGACCGACCAAATCACGAGCGGTGCAAGACCCTGAGCGCAAATCATGGCAGATTCAATATCTGGCACAACCATCTCGAGGTATTTATTCTGGCGCTCATCCAGTAAACGCATCGCCTCGAGCAGCACCGCATTGGCATTGAGGAACGTGGTGTGTTGAACCACGGCTGATTTCACAAACTTAAAATGCCCTGTTTGACGTTGCGCCACATCTAAAGCGGCAGTCATGCCAAACAAGCGCTCATGCTCGAGATGCGTGATTATCCCGCACTCGAGATGCAGCTTCGCGCCGCCAACCTCGAGAATGCCGGTGCTTTGCGATTCAATTAAGTACGCCATGAACGTTCCCATCCCGCCTAAGTGTTCCAGAATGCCTTCTAAGTAACCCGAGGTGATGACCGTTTGCTTGGACATACAAAAGCTCCTTTGATGACTTGGGCAACCGCGCCCAGTAATGCCATAAAGGATAGCTAGAAGAAAGGTTTTTGCCTTCCACCAAACAATCTGGGAATGACCTAACCGAAGGTTTGGGAGGAAAGAGAAAAGAAAAAAGAGGAAAGGCAAAAGTCGAAGGTCGAAGGCAAAACCAAGAATCTCTTTGGAGAGGTAGCGTGGGCTTTGCCCACCTCATGCACAGCAAAAACGTACCTTACGCAATGCTTTAAGAGCTAGAAGCTAGAAGCTAATAGCTCCCCCGCTTGCTCGAGATTCGTCACCACATGGGCATTGGGTTCTGCCTTAAACCATGTGCTTTGGCGCTTGGCATATTGTCGCGTGGCTAAGTTGATGCGTCGCTCAGTTTCCTCGAGCGAGATGCTGACATGATTTCCTACTGCGTCGGTTGTGCCAAGCAGGTGATCGAGGGCTTGTTTATACCCAATGGCTTGGAAACTGGTGGCTCGACGACCATCTCTGGAAAAAACCTCGAGTAGTTGTCGGGTTTCCTCGAGCAAACCCGACTCGAGCATCCATTTGGTACGCTGGGCAATGCGCGGCTCGAGGATTGTGGAATCGGGAATCAGGGCAACTTTGAAGAAGCTGTACTTGGGTGGGATTGGAGTAAAACTCGAGGGGGGTTGACCTGTGCCGCGCAGAATCTCGAGCGCCCGTAAAACCCGTCTTGGGTTGCGTTGGGTTTTTTGAGCATCGGTGGGACTGACCGCCTCGAGTTCGGCAAGCATGGCATCGAGTCCTTGGGCTTTGAGTTCTACTTCTAAGCGTTGCATTGCCGCTAAATTCGAGATTGGGGTGCTGGGCAAACCCTGTGAAAGCGCTCGAATATAAAAACCAGTGCCACCAACCACCAAAGGGATGTTGCCTCGAGCTAGAATTTCGGCAATCGCAGTTTCAGCCGCTTTAACCCACGCTGCCACCGAAAAATCTTGGTTGGGGGCTAACAAATCAATCAGGTGATGCGGCACTTGCTGGCGCTCGAGCAAACTGGGTTTGGCGGTGCCAATGTCCATTTGCTGGTACACCATCATTGCATCGGCAGACACAACCTCGAGCGGGTGGTGCTTAGCTAATTCCAGCGACAAAGCTGTTTTGCCACTGGCGGTCACACCACATAAAACGGGAATGGCGTTCATCGGCGGAACGGATTCCAGCCCTTTTTTGGTTGAGGCTTGGCTTCCAAGGCTTCTTCGGTGTACTCGCGTTGTTCCTGCTCGAGACCACGCTGCAAGAAACGCTGAAAGTCGGCGCGTTCGGGCGGCGCGGCGCTCGAGATTTCTGTAGGAACTTCTTCGCTCGAGGTTTCTTCTACACTCGAGACGGCTTCAGGCGCTTGGCTAGGTTCAGACAGCCCCAGTTTTTGGCGCAGCACACCAATCTCAGCGCGTAGCGGCTCGAGTTTTTGTTCGATTAAAGCATTGATTTCAGATTCGGTCATAAGAGATTTTACAATGCCTTGCTACGGAATCCGAAGACTAAAATCTCGAGTTGCACCAGAGCGCTTGGCTTTGATGGCTAAATTCGAGCCGCTTTTGGCGACTAAAACCACAGCATTGATTTCAGACAGGGTTTCCACGGGCAACCCCGCAATCTCGAGGATTTCATCGCCTGCTTGTAGCCCAGCCGCAGCAGCTAAACCACCGGGTTGCACAGTTTGTAAAATTGCACCATCGTCCTGACTCGAGACTCCCAAACTTGGGAACACAATTTTTTCACCGCGCAGCATAGCTTCGACTTTACTTTTGATTAGATTTGTGGAAATGGCAAAGCCCACACCTGCGCTTGAGCCTGTTGGCGAGAGGATACTCGAGACAATGCCCAAGACCTGACCACGATTGTTGACCAATGCGCCGCCCGAGTTACCCGGGTTGACCTGTGCATCAAATTGCACCAAGCCCGCCAATGCACCTTTGGGGGTTTGTTGAAGCCGATCTAAACCCGAGACAATCCCCGCCGTGACACTGCGCGGCGCTCGAGCAAATGGGTTGCCAATGGCGTAGACACCCGAGCCAATTAGGGCTGGGGTTTCAGCCCACGCAAGTTTCTCGGGAATCACTGCACCGCGCAAGACAGCCAAATCAAATTCATCCACCTTGCCAATCAGTTTGGCTTCGGTAACACCCAGTAAATGCTTAACAGTTCGGCTGCGCGGGTCAAGATAAATTTTTGTGCCTCCATCCACCACATGAGCTGCGGTGATGTAAACACCATCGCCGATGTGAAAAGCTGAACCCGAGCCGCGCATATTCGGGTCAGAGAGGTCAGCAATATCGGTGCGAACCGAGACCGTGGCAGCCACAGCTTTGCTCAGCATTGCCTCGAGTGGAACAGCGTCGGTGGTTTTTGGTGTATTGCTTGTGCCGTACAAAAAACCTGCCATAGCCGCAAGCACGACAGCCAGCATCCATGGCAAAACTTTCATTTTCGCAGTGCCTCGAGTGGCTTGGAATCTCGAGGGTCAATTTTGTACAGCAAAGCCAAGTACAACCCAACCCAACACGACAAGTACCACAAACCCAAATTGGCAGCGTAAGCTTCATTGGCAGCGGCTGGCACTTCAATCACTTCGTCCACTCGAGTCTCGAGGATTTCTCGAGCCAAGTCTAAGCCTTCGTCCGAGCCACCAAGCAGCAATGCCACCAGTGCATCGCCGCTTTCATGGCGGGCTTCAAAGCCACTGGCGACAATCTCGAGGCTGTTATGAGCAATCGGGATGCTCAGGGATTTGCCGAGTTTTGATAGGTTTAACTGCCATGCCCACGCCTGAATCGCAAAGCCACTCGAGGGAATCAGAAGCGGGGTGCGAGTCCAAAGACTCCATGCCAGTTGCTTAGCTGGATTTTGCGCTGTTTCAATTTCGGTTTTGCACTGCTCACGCAGTTTCGCCAGCGTTTCATCGGCGGCTTCGGCAAGGTCAATGTGGTTGGTCAGGTACGCTAGGGCTTGGGCATAAGTGTAGGTGCTAAAACTACCGTGCGGCACAGGAAAAAAATCATCTCGAGGTTCTTCGTCGGGATTGTCCTCAAAAGAATACGACAACTCATCATCCGAGATATTGACCACACTGGCTCGAGGCAAACCCATGCGGAAGACTTTTGCACCTGCCGCTTCGGCAATTACACAGGCGGCATCCACCGCGCCAAAATCAAAGCCACCCGCCAAAACAAATTGCGTACCAGAACCAGACACCGCTGCCTCATCAATAAACACCCTCGAGAGTTCAGCTGCCAAAGCCCCCTCACCAAAGCCAATCACCCCAAAAGGCGCGGGTAAAGCACGGGTTGCCCCATCGTAACTGTGCGGTAATCCCTCGAGCGCTCGAGCCAAGTTCAGGCTATCCAAATCATATTGTTCAAATGAATCCAACGACATACCTCGAGCATAGCGCTTTTTGCTCAACTCGAGAAGGGCGTAGGAGCAGGTTAAAGGCTAAAGGTTAAAGAGGAAAGTATATTGTCTCTTTCCTCTGGGGTTTTACTTTGTTCTAAACAAAGCGCAACTTTCTTTGAGCGTCTGCGCTACGCTGCTGCCTGAGCGGTAGACAACTGCGCCTGTGTAGGACTTATCAGCTACACCTTTGATGTCAAAGCTACAGATAAATTGATCTGTGCCGAGGTTCATTTCCAAGGTCAGGCGGTTTTCAGCCGAGTTATAGAACAAGAAAGCATCACCTGTGGTTGTACCTCGTTTTGCCGTACCTCGAGCCACACCCGCCGCGAGGCGTTGCAGGGTCACATCAAAACTGAGGTTGCCAATACGAGCCAACCAGACTTGGTTGACATCTATTTTAGGGACCCACGCCAAAGCCAGAGCGCTGGCGGGTGGTTTGACATCGGTGGCAGTACCATTGGTTGGGCTTGCCACAGTTGGTGGAGTGCTGACTGTTGGGGTCGGTGGGGTGTTGGTGGTATTGGTAGTGGTGGTTGGGGTTGGCGTGGTTGGCTGAATCGAAAGTGGCGCAACAGGCGAATTGATCCAAGTGGCTAAGCAAATCGAATCCATTTTCTCAAAGGGTTTATTTAAGTCTTTTTTATAAGCTGCTCCGACCATGGTCACATCGTTGGGGTTGCTCGAGAGTGAATTTTGACCAAACTGACATAAAAACCCAGTGCCGTTGTTGGCGCTTAAGTACAAATTGGTCACATTGTCTTTTTGGACATAATAAAAAAAGACTTGGTAATTGGCGGTTTTCTCGGTGGTGGCTTTGGCAGTGCCAATCGGGTCGCCGTCACGGTCACGGGCAGAAAGGGCAATATCCCATTGACCAATTGGCTCGAGTGACAAAACCCAGCGCTGACCTAATGCCAATTTGGGAGGCCAGCCAATTGGACTGACCACAGGTTTAGGCGTAGCTGGTTGTGCGGGGGTAGCTGGTTGTGCGGGGGTAGCAGGCTGTGTTGGCGTAGTTGGAGCTGGTGTGGCAGGTGTGGTCGGTCTGGGAGGCGTTGTGGGTGTGGTCGGGGTTGTGGGTGGATTGGTTTGCGCCAAAACGCTGCCTGCCAAAATCAAGGCACTTATGGTAACAAAAAAGGATTTCATCTAAGGTGTACTCTTACAAACTCGGATGAGTGGCAAGCCCAACATTTGATGAATGGCTCTCATGTATCAACCCAAGGATTTGACTTTCTCGAGAACATCATCGGCATGAAGCGTAAAATCCCCAGCGTTGGTTTCCACATGCTCGAGAACCACTGTGCCAGCTTTATCAATTAAAAAAGTAGCGCGTTTGCTGATGCCGCGTTCCTCGAGCGCCACGCCGTAGGCTTTGGCAGCACTTAAAGTCATGTCCGCTAAGAGTGGCACTTCGATGCCGTATTCTTTTGCCCAGGCTTTGTGACTCCAAAAACTATCGCGGTTGACCCCGAGGATGGTCGTCTCGAGCGCCGCAAAATCGGGTTTCATGGCACTGAATTCTGGGAGCTGCATACTGCAAGTCGGCGAGAAATCCAGTGGGTAAAAAATCAGCAGCACATTCTGGTTGCCTTTGAATTGATCTAAGCTGATGTCCTCGCCAGTGTGGGCTTTAAGGCTAAAATTGGGAGCGGTTTGACCAAGTAAACTCATAGAAAAAGTCTAACATGCACTGGTCAGGTGAGAGCAACCCATGCACTGGTCAGGTGAGAGCAACCCATGCACTGGTCAGGTGAGAGCAACCCATGCACTGGTCAGATTAGAGCAATGGCTTTTCAGGGTCGCGCACAGGTAAAGTCAAACGATAATGCCGCGCAGCTAATCTCGAGATCAGCGTCACACTCGCACCAATGCCAAGCACCCATTCATTGGGCAGGACTGGCGTGAGCAAATAAACCGCCACACAACCCAAGGCGGCAGTACTGGCATACAACTCGCCGGGCAGGAAAATCCGAGGCACATCCCGAGCCAGAACATCGCGGATCACACCGCCACCGACGCCAGACACCGTGCCAATAAACACCACACCAAGTAAACCAAAACCAAGTTCCATGCCTCGCTGTGCAGCAGTCGCAGCAAATAAACTTAAACCCAGTGCATCCAAAAACTCGAGTTCAGATTCGCGTTTCTCGAGCCGCCGATACGCCACAAAACCAAGCAGCGCCCCGACAATCGCAGCCCAAAGTAAGCGCTCATCTCTGAACCACGAAGCGGGTAATAGCCCCGTTAAAGTATCGCGCAACGCACCACCACCAACGGCGGTGACACAACCCAGCACAATCACGCCCAACAAATCAAAACCTTTACGCACCCCGAGCATTGCGCCAGAAGCAGCAAAGACAACTGTACCAACCAAGGAAGCAATCTCGAGCGGGGTCATGGGCAGATTTTATCAGCACTACGCCATTTGATTTATATTGCAATACCGAACAGCGCCTTTTAAGCTATGCCGATGCTAAATTCACTTGCAAGACCGAAAGGAGCATGAACAAAGAACGCCTTTTTTCTTTGATTCACGTTCTGCAACAACACCGCAAAGCCCGCGACGACCATCGTTTATTTGTGATCGAAGGGATACGCAATTTCCTGCGCTCTCAAGAAGCGCTGTTTCAACCTCGAGTTATCCTGCACTGCGATCTGCTGTGTAAATCCAGCGCCGTGCGACGAGTACTGCGCCAAAGCAACGCACCAATCATTCGCCTCAGTCCAGAAGAATTCAGGCGTTTGAGCCAAACCGAACACGCCTCGGGAGTCGCCGCAATTTTAGAGCAACGCATTGGTAACTTAAAAGCCGTGCAAAACACCGACTCGAGTTGGATTGTGCTGCACCAGATTCGCAACGCAGGCAATTTTGGCACATTGATTCGCTCTGCCAATGCTTCGGGCAACACAGGATTTATTCTGCTCGAGCAGAGCATCGAACCATTCTCCCCAGCCGCAGTACGCGCCTCGATGGGTGGCATTTACCAACAACGCTTTGTGCGTGCCAGCCCAGTGCAATTCCAACAATTTCTCGAGCAGCATGGGTTTATAGCAGTTGGCGCATCGCCTGATGGGACACAAGGTTTTCAGGAATTCCAGTACCCCAAACCCACGTTTTTAATGCTTGGCGAGGAGCGAATGGGTTTAAGTTCTGTGCAACGCAAGTTGTGTTCGCACTTACTGAGAATCCCAATGCAGCCACAAACAGATTCTTTGAATTTAGGTGTGGCTGGAAGTTTACTTTTGTATGCGGTGCATCAACCGAATTGATTCTTCTCGAGCCAGTTTCTAGACAGTAAAAGTGCAGCCATGTCGGTTTTGCACATGACAACCCAAACAGATCGAGTTACGGGTGCTTTTCCAGTGCTTTGAGAATTTCTGGCAGCATGGCATTGGTTCTTGCCACCCCAGCTTCAAACAAAGCTTGACACTGCCCGTATTCAAAAGCTCCGCCAGGTAAGTCATTCAAACGTAAAATCAAATCAGCTTGCTCTAAACTCTGACGGCGCAAAGCATCCCTCGAGATATGGGCGCTGCGAAGAATCACATCAAGCGAGGTCTTAGGGATACTTGGCGCACCGCTTTCATCGCCAACATCCACTGCCAGCACCAAGGCATCTGGCACGATTTCTTTTGCCACACTGACCGGGACATTCTCGAGGACATGACCATCCACCAAAAAACGCCCATCTATTTGCACTGGTGGAAAAACCCCCGGAATGGCACTTGAAGCCAGAGCAGCCTCGAGCATTGAACCTTGACGCAGAATCACCCGTTCGCCCGTGATGATGTCCACAGCTAAAAACGCCAATGGAATCGGTGAATCCTCAAAACGCCCACCGCCCGTCATGGCAATCAGGCTTGAGCGCAGGGCTTCGGCACTGACCAGACCCGCGCCAAACACCCCACCACGAATCACTTTTTCCCAACCTGCCACGGTTTTACTTAAACTCTCAAAACGGCTTTTGGCATCGAGTGGATTGGTGATTTTAGGCGGATGAAACAAATACTCGAGTTCAGCGTAACCCATACGCCCAATCGCCTCGAGTTTTTGATAGGTCAGGGCTTTGTGTTCTTTGGTTTCGCGGGTGAAAATCATTGCCGCAATTGCACCGCTTGAAGTCCCAGCAATCGCATCCACCACAATGCCAGCTTGCTCGAGTGCCAGCATCACTCCCAGATGAGCGCAACCACGAATACCACCGCCAGACAGTGCCAATGCCAATTTCATAGGTATACCGTAGCACCTCTGAGCAGTTTGGGGGTAGACCGAAACGCGCCGATGGGGTAGACCGAAACGCGCCGATGGGGTAGACCGTAACACTTCTGGCAGTTTCATGTGTAAAATAACCAGCAATGAAGTGGTTTATGCGTTTCTTGGTTCTTCTTGGTTTCTTGCTGCCGATGCAAGCAGCAGCTCAACTTATCAATACTCAGCGTGTGGCAGCTAAGAATTTCGCAGATTGCCAAAAGTTTTTCTTGCGCCTCAACGACCCCATCACTGCCGAAAGCCAGTGTCGCAATGCAGTCCAATACGCCCCAGAAATTGCAGCCTATCACCGGCTTTTTGCTCGAGTATTGCTTGGCGTGAATAAATACGCCGAAGCCAGCGCCAGCCTAGGCAATGCTCGAACCAGAGGTACAATTGCCGAAGATGACGCAATAGAAGCTGAAATTGCTTATGCCCAAAATAATTTGGATGCCACCGTCAACGCGGCGGCTCGAGTCACAGCTGCTCCTGCCGATGTGCAACTCAGGGCGTACAAAGTCTTGGGTTTAGCCCAAAAGCGCTTGTCTCGTTTTGACGAAGCCTTACAAACCTTCAAACGGGCTGTGCAGCTTGTACCAAGCGATGTGCTGGTGCGGCGTGAACTGGCAGATTTATACCTCAAAAACGAACCCAGACGAGCCTTGGCGGTCTTGGCAGAATCACCACAAAAACCATTGCCTCTTTTGGCGGATTTGGGGCGTACCCAATGGATCACGGGCGATCTTAAAAACGCGATTCGCACCTTGGAAACCGTGGCAGCCAAACCGGAGGCTTTTAATGCCCAAGAGCGCAGCACCTACCAAAAAGCCCTTGGTGCATTGGCATACGCTTACTTTGGACAAGGGCGTTTTACCGATGGTCAGCAAGTCATGAATCAAATGGACACAGGTGGCAACTGGTTTGGTTTGTTTATCTCGAGAACCCTGCCTTGGCTGCTCTGTATTGTGCTGCTTTTGGTGCTGCACCTGATTGGCGAAGCCAGAATTGAACCACTCTCAACCATCGAAATTCAAGACGGTCCACGCCCATGGTCAGTTGGAACAGCCTATGTGTGGCTGCTGACCAGCATCTTTGCTGGTGGTGTCGCAGCTTTATTTATTGGCAATGTCTTATTTGGAAATTTCTTTGCGATCCTCACCCCAAGCCAGTCTGGCGTGGCAATAGACACGTTTTTAATCGTTATGAGCTTAACCATGCTGCTGCTCAGCTTCCAAACCGCCAAAACCAACGGTTGGAAAATCGGTCAAGTCTTATTTGGAAAACCCAGCCAAGAAAGCATTGCCGAAGGTGTAGCCGTGGGCTTGATTGCCGTGGCACTAGCGATTGGCTATCAATTTCTCTCGAGACAGCTTGGCATGGTCAGTTTTTTTACTGATGTCCTGAATTGGCGAATTTCATTGGTGCTGCTGATTGTGGTACTGCCGTTCTCAGAAGTCTTTTTTCGAGCTTTTGCTTTTTACCCACTCGAGAAACGCTACGGAACACTGATTGGCTCGAGCATCGCTCTCACCTTATTTGCTTTGTGTTTGGTTGCTCCAGCTCCGTACCTGCTGATTCATGGAGCGCTGCTGACCTTTGTTGCCGCTCGAGCCAAAAGCACCGTGCCGAGCATTGTCGCACAAGCCATTTTCTTGGTTGGGATTTTAGCCTGTATTTACTTTTTCCCAGTGATTCGGAATTGGTTTTAGTGGGCTATGAGCAAAAGCAGCCATGAGCTATGAGGAAAAACAAAAGCTCATAGCTCAAAGCTCATAGCTCAAAGCTCGAGAGCTGCTTTCACAAACGCATTGTTTTCTTCGGGTGTGCCAATTGAAACCCGAATGCAGCCGTTTAGACCCAAATAACTGTCTTGTTTTCGCACCAGAATGCCACGCTCGAGCAGTTCGGCATGGGCGCGTTTGGCATCTTGGGTGCGAATTAAATGATAATTGGCAGCGCTTGGGTAAACCTTCCACGTTGGGTGGTTTTGAAGGGCAGCAAAGACCCTTTGGCGCTCAAGGATGGTTTCCTGAACTCGAGTTTCGGCATAGTTTGGATGCTCGAGAGCAGTTTCGGCTGCTGCTACGATGAGTGAAGAAACATTGAATGGACTAAGTATTTTTTGGATGTTCACAGCTAATTCTGGTTGGGCAAGCAAATAACCAAGTCGTACCCCGCCTAAGCCCCATGCCTTCGAGAAGGTTCTGAGGATACACACATTGGGGTGCTGCTCGAGCAAGTGCAAATGCGAACGCTGACTGTACTCAAAATAGGCTTCGTCCAGCACCATCACCCAATCTTTTGAAGCCCGATGAACCAAGGTTTCAATTTGCTCCAGACTCGGCATTGCGCCAGTTGGCGCATGTGGAACAGCCAGAAAACACACGCCCGGAGTGTACTGCTCGAGGGTGGCAAGTAAATCATCCATTGGCAAAGAAAAATCTGAATTCAAAGCTGGCTCGAGCATCTCAGCACCCAAGAGTTTGCCCGACAAGCTATACAAGCTAAAAGCTGGTGAGACACTCAGCATCCGTTGCCCAAGTCCAGCCGCTTGTGCCAAAGCATGAATCAAGACATTGCTGCCCGGTGTGACCACCACACCGTGCTGCACCCAGCCAACTCGAGCTGCGATTTTTTGCTGCAAAGTATTGGCATGAATATCTGGATAACGATTCCAATTGGTGTGCAGCATCTTCTCGAGGGCGATTTGTTTTAACGAAAGCGGAAAATCATACCCCGATTCATTCTGATCGAGCTTAATCGGCGCTTCAAGCGGCACAAAAGGATAATCTGGCGCATCGCGCAGGGCTTGGCGGATTCCGTTCATGGTCATGCCTCGAGCTTCCCGTCACGGATTCGCACAATTTGATTGGCTCGAGCCGCCACTTCCATATCGTGCGTAATCAGAATTAATGTGCGGTTTTGGCTGCCTTCCATTGGTTCGGTCAGTAACTCGAGGATGCCTGTTCCCGTGGTGGTGTCCAAATTTCCTGTGGGTTCATCAGCAAACAAGACACTGGGGTTGGTGGCAAGCGCTCGAGCAATTGCCACTCGCTGCTGCTCGCCGCCCGATAACTGATTCGGGTAATGGGTGGTGCGTTTGCCTAACCCAACCCGTTTCAGGATTTCACTCGAGATGCTGTTGCGCTTGGCTTTGGGAACACTTGCCAAAGAAAGCGGTAATTCAACATTTTCTTGGGCATTGAGGATGCTGACCAAATTATAATTCTGGAAAATAAAACCAAAATGCGCCAAGCGGTAACTCGCTAAGTTGGTTTCAGGCATTCCAGTAATATCAATGCCTTGGTGCGAAACCGAACCACTCGAGGGACGATCAAAACCCGCCAGTAAATTCAGCAAGGTGCTTTTACCACTGCCCGAAGGTCCAACAATTGCCGTAATTTTGCCCGCTTCAAAACCAATGGATAAATGATTCAGCGCGGTGACGCTGCTTTCGCCGCTTGGGTAAACTTTGGAAATATCGGTTGCTTGTAAAATAATCATTTTTAGTTCCGTCCTAGAGCTTGAGTAATCACCAAACGGCTGGCAGTTCGAGCAGGCAGCAAACCAGACAGCAAGCCCAGCACGGTTGCCACACCAATCGCCAGCCCCGCCAAGCGAAAGGTAATCTGGGCAATTTCAACACTAATCAGGTCACGCACCGCAAAATTCACTGCCAGTGTGCCGAGCCAGCCGACAAAAATCCCACCAACCCCACCAAGCAGTGCCATCAGTAGGCTTTCCCAGACCACCAACTGAAACACAAAACTGGGTTTTGCAC
Organism: Deinococcales bacterium; assembly: GCA_013298185.1. Taxonomy (GTDB): domain Bacteria; phylum Deinococcota; class Deinococci; order Deinococcales; family JAAFIG01; genus JAAFIG01. The sequence goes on along the minus strand of JAAFJQ010000014.1, from coordinate 3,387 downwards.
CAATTGCTCGAATCACACCAAATTCTTTGGTGCGCTCATACACTCCCATCATCACGGTATTGGCAACGGCTAAACCACCGACAATCAAAGCAATTAAACTGATACCAAAACGAAAAGCATCACCAATGGCTATAGCACGGTCAAGCACTTGCACCACATCACCTTGGGTTTGGGCTTTGAGTTCACCTTCAAAGCGCTTGTTCAAGTCATTGGCAACAGCTCGAGCATCGGAAGCATCATTGAGTTTCAGGGCAATACCAGTGGCTTTGCCTTGCACTGCCAACGTTTTACTCAGGCTTTGGAAGGGCAGAAAAATGGCGCTGTCAGTAAAACCTTCGCCTTTCTCGAGCAAACCCACGACTTTGTAGCGGTCGGTTCTCGAGAGGCGCAGTTCGTCGCCCAAACCGAGCTTCGCGGTTTTGGCAGCCTGAGCGCCCACCACCGCAACTTTTTCATTGGCTTCAGTCGGCAGCACCCAACGCCCCGCCGACAGCTTCATGTTCGGGTAGACATCGGTCAGTTTGGTGTTCTCGAATGGATACGCCAAAATCACATAACCACTGCCGCTAAAATTACCTCGAGCTGTCAGCAAATACGGAATCACTTGGCGAATTCCCAGCTCAGTTTTCAAGGTTTCAAAACGGGCTACATTCTCGACAGGCACATCTGGAATTGGGCTACCAAAGACACTCGAGCTATCCGAACCTGCCAGTTGGATTTGAATATCAGGTCCAATGTTACCGATTTGGTCGCCCAACGCCCGCCGGAAGCCCTCACCGAGTGACAAGAACACGACCATGCTGGCAACCGCCACAACAATACCAAGTATGGTTAAAAAAGTTCGGACTGGGCGGCGCATTAAGCCGCGCAGGGCTAAATTTGAAAGGTCAGCAAAATTCATGAACAGCAGTCTAACGCCAAAGAGAGGAGTAAAAAGTCTTATTGCTACTCGAGTTGTGTCATGTTTGTCCTTTGGGGGATATGTCAAAATAAATCCATGTTCGATTACTTCAAAGCCTTAGACACCTTGTCGCCCGAAGAAAAAGACATTCATGCACTGGCACGGGATTTTGTCGACAAAGAAATCATTCCTCATGTGGCTGGTTGGTGGGACGAAGGTACACTGCCTCGAGAACTGATAACCAAAATGGGTAGCCTTGGTTTTTTAGGACCCACCACCCCCGAAGAGTACGGTGGGGCAGGCATCTCGAGTACCGCGTATGGCTTAATTTGCTATGAACTCGAGCGAGCCGATTCTGGTGTCCGCTCGAGTGCCAGTGTCCAAGGCAGTTTGGTGATGTACCCAATTTATGCGTATGGCTCGGAAGAACAACGAAAAAAATACCTGCCAGACCTTGCCACGGGTAAAACCATTGGCTGCTTTGGCTTGACCGAATCCGATGGAGGCTCTGACCCCGCCGCAATGCGAACCAGAGCAGTCAAAGACGGCGATTCATATGTCCTGAACGGCTCGAAAATGTGGATCACCAACAGCCCCATCGCTGATTTAGCCGTGGTCTGGGCGAAACTCGAGGAAAACGGTGTGGATATGATACGCGGCTTTATTGTGCCACGCGAAGCTACAGGTTTCAGCACCCCAAAAATCAAGAACAAACAAAGCTTGCGAGCCAGCATTACAGGCGAAATTGTTCTCGAGGATTGCCGCATTCCATTAGAAAACCTGCTGCCCAAATCTGGTGGCTTAAAATCACCACTTGGCTGCCTGACCCAAGCTCGGTACGGCATTGCATGGGGCGCACTTGGGGCGCTCGAGGCGGTGTTCACCGAAACCCTCGAGTACACCAAAACCCGCACGACTTTTGGAAAACCCATCGCCAGCCGTCAATTGGTGCAGGACAAACTGACATGGATGGCAACCCAGCACTCGCTGGGGCTGCTGATGGCAAAACGCCTTGGCGAACACAAAGACGGCGGCACAATGAACTACGCCCAAGTGTCTATGGCAAAGCGTAACAATGTCCGAGTAGCACTGCAAGGAGCGCGGTTGGCAAGGGAACTGCATGGGGGGAATGGTATCACCACCGAATACCCAATCATTCGCCACATGCTCAACCTCGAGACGGTGGACACTTACGAAGGCACGCATGATATTCATACCCTGATTGTTGGACGGGATTTAACGGGTTTGAATGCACTCGAGTAAAACTAAGTATCTACCGCTTTCATTTTAGAATTTTCAAAAAGCGGCAATTCTACCATTACAGCGGTAGATACGCTGTCCTTACTCCCGTTGGTCGGAAATGTTTTAGCAAAAAACGCTAAAACATTTCAGGGAGGTACTTAGGTGTAGCTCGTTTGGCTTGCAATCAAAATTACTTCATCAGGCTCATCAGCACCGCAACAATGCTAGCGATGATGCTGGCGATGATGCTCACAATGGCAGCCCAGATGCTCAGTTTAACTGCTTTTTGCTTAGCGACTTGTTTGCCTTTCGGTTTGGACTTAGCGCGTTTGACTTGCAGTTTCACTGGCTTTCTGATAGCCTTTTTGTGGTTTATAGTGATCACCTCCTTTCTGATAGGAGGCGACCCCACGCCCTTTGCACAGGACGTGGGGTCAACCTTTTTGATCGGCTGTCCAGTCCTGAACTTTCATTTTGATTGTCAAAGAACACGCGGCTCCTTGATGGCTAAGCGAGCTACGCCAGCAGCATAACACAACATGACAATTGACTCCAAATCTGAGCTAGACTGTAGGTCATGAAACTTTTGAAACTCATGTTGGCATTGGCGCTCTTTCTTTCCTTGGCTCGAGCAGGTGACGCCGCCACCCTCGAGTTGATTGGGTTCTCCAAAGATGGGCGCTATGTGGCTTTTGAGCAATTTGGTATCACCGATGGCGCTGGTTTTGCCTATGCCAAAACCCAAGTCGTAGACGTTGCCAAAAACACCGTCCTATCCCAAACCGAGAAGATGCTCGAGACAGAAAACTCAACCACTTCCCAAGCTCGAGCCGCAATTTCAGCCGCCGCTCAAGCCATGTATAAACGCTATGCCATCAGCCAAGGCTTGCAAGGGCGCTTTATTGGCATTGCACCAACTTCGCCTAATATCCAAGGGCAACGCAGCAGTTTTGTCTACGCTGGACGCATCCATACCCTCGAGTTGAACAGTGAATTTGTTAAGCAAGATGCCCAAACTTGCCCTGATGAAATTGCCACGCAACTGGCATTGACTTTAACTGTGGCTGGTAAAACCCGGGTGCTGCAAAAAGATGGGCTGACCTTGCCAAAGTCCCGAGCCTGTGCGCTTTCTTATGAAATGCGAAGCGCTCACTTGTTGGGTAACAGCTTAGCGGTTTTTGTCGCTGTGCAAACCCCGGGATTTGAAGGCGCAGATGTTCGTTGGATGGTCATTACCACGCGGT
>JAAFJQ010000139.1 GCA_013298185.1 Deinococcales bacterium | reverse complement strand
GGCGGCGCTCCTGATTTCACGCCCATTTGTTGGTGTGGCGATTTATCGCACGCTTTTTTTCTTAACCACGGCTGTGCCAACGGCTGTGGCTGCGATTGCCTGGAGTTGGTTCTTAAACCCGCAAACTGGTTGGGCAAATTGGATGCTTGAGCGCCTTGGACTCGAGCCAAAGCAGTGGTTGCTCGACACCAGTACCGCTCTACCAACCTTAGCCGTGATTACGGCATGGGCAGGCGTTGGTTTCGCCGCGATTCTGCTGACGGCTGGTTTGCAACAAATCCCCGAAGACCTGTACGAAGCCGCGCGGATTGATGGTGCAAATGGCATTCAGCAATTTTGGAACATCACCATTCCCCTGATTTCACCCACGCTATTTCTGGTCACGCTGCTTGTATTTTTGCGCTCCCTGACCGCCTTTGGACAGATTCACTTGCTGACCCAAGGCGGACCCGCCGACTCGAGCATGGTCTGGATTTACCGCATTTACCAAGATGCCTTCTTTAACTTCAGGCAGACCTACGCCGCCGCGCAAAGTGTGGTGCTGTTCTTGGTCTTGTTGATTCTGGCACTGCTGCAATTTCGCTTTATCGGACGCAAGGTGCATTATGAATAAAACCCTGTCTCGAGTTTTATTTTACACAGGCATCAGTTTGTACGCCGCGCTGTTGGTGCTGCCGTTACTCACCATGCTCTCGGTCAGTTTTCGCTCCGATGCCGATGTTTACAATCCGAGTTTCTTCCCACCCAACTTTACTTTAGAAGCCTACCAAGTCGCCCTCGAGAAATTCCCACTCCTGCGTTTTCTAGGCAATAGTTTACTCGTCTCGAGCCTTGTGACTTTGGGCGTGATGCTGATTTCCAGTTGCACTGGTTATGCTTTGGCGCGAATCAATTCTTCCGTCAGCAACATTATTTTTGCTCTGGTGATTGGTTTGCTGCTCGTACCGGGCGAAGTTACCTTCTTACCGCTTTACATCATGATTAACCGCCTTGGTTGGATTGATTCTTACCTTGCATTAACCCTGCCATTTATCGCCAGCCCAATTGGAATTTTCTTGATGCGCCAGTTCTTCAAAAGCCTCCCCCAAGAACTGTTTGATGCAGCGCGAATGGATGGCGCGGGACACCTGCGGATGCTCTGGCACATTGCCATGCCACTCGCCACCCCTGCGCTGGGTGCATTGGCGGCATTGACTTTTCTTGGAACGTGGAACATGTACCTCTACCCGCTTGTTGTCACCAATTCCGAGAATTTACGCACCGCCCAAATTGCCCTGCGTTTTATCAGCTCCGATGAAGCCGTGCGCTACAACATTGTCGCCGCCGCCGCCGTGATTATTTTACTGCCAACTTTAATTGCTTTTTTATTCGCCCAACGTGCTTTTGTGCGTGGCATTGCGATGGGCAGCCTCAAAGGATAACAGGCTTTTGAGAGGAAAGATTAAAGAGAAAAGAGGAAAGAAAACACGTTGATATGGAGTGTTGAGATTGCTCGAGAAACAATGTACCGAGAAGCCTTCTCTCAAAATTGAAATTTCTTCCTATTTTCCAGCCGCTTCGCGTCATCAGGTTATCCTTTAATCTTTGTCCTTCATCCTTAGGAAACACACTTCTCGAGACCACCCGCACTTCTTGCACAACCAACAAATCAAAACTTTCGACCATGATTGGTTTATAGGAGGACGTATGAAAAAACGGTTTTTGGCTCTTGGTTTGGCATTGCTTGCAACAGCAGCATTGTCCTTGGCTCAAGGTGGACGCACCACCGTGACCTTCTGGTACGCACTTGGCGGTAGCATCGGCGAGCAAATCGAAAACTTGGTGAAGACATACAACAACAGCCAAGATAAGGTCACGATCAAAGCCGAGTTTAGCGGTAATTACGATGACACGCTGAACAAAATGCGGGCTGCGCTGCAAGCAGGACGTGGCTATCCCAATGTGGTGCAAGTCTACGACATTGGTACTCGTTTCATGGTGGATTCTGGTGCAGTTGTAGCCCTCGAGGACATGGCAAAAAAAGAGAACTTTGACATCTCCAAGCTGGTTTCACAACCACGCAATTACTACACCGTGGACGGCAAAATGTACAGCTTGCCGTTCAACTCGAGCAACCCATTGTTGTACTTCAATGGTGCGCTTTTGAATGCCAGCAATGTCGAACAACGCCCGTTCTATAACCTCGCGCAACTCGAGGATACGATCAAGCGCTTGACGGTAAAGGATGCAAGCGGCAAGACCACCCGTTATGGCATCACATGGCACGCCGATTCTTGGTTCGTTGAGCAATTTGGGTACAACAGTGGTTTTGCGTACTGCAACAACGAAAACGGACGCAAAGCTCGAGCCACCGAAACCACCTTTAACAACCCCGCCGCCGTTGCCTTCCTCGAGATGATGGCGCGATTGGTGGCAGGAGGATTTGCTGCGCCTGTCGGACGTGACGGCACTGCCAGCTTGAATACTTTTGTCAATGGTCAAGCCGCGATTTACGTTTCATCCACCGCCAACTTGTTCGGTGCGACCCGCGCTGTGGGCGGCAAATTCCCGATTCGCACCTCGTTCTACCCATTCCTCAAAGACCGCAATGGTGTCGCCATCGGTGGTGCGAGCTTGTGGATGCTCAAAGGCTTCCCCGATGCCGAGCAGGACGCAGCTTTTGAATTCATCAAATGGATGCTCGATCCTGCCACCCAAGGACGCTGGCACTTAAGCACCGGTTACTTCCCAGTGATTCAAGGTGTAACCAAGCGCCCAGAAGTGCAAACTGGTCAATCCAAAAACCCAAACTTTATCACCGCTATTCGTCAGCTCGAGACCAGTAAAGTCAACACCACGAGCGCTGGTTGTTTGATGGGGCAATTCACTGAGATTCGTACCTATGTGGTCAGCGCATGGGAAGAAGTCCTCAAAGGCAAACCAGCCAAGCAAGCCTTGGATGAAGCCAAAACCAAGTCCGACGCTGCCTTGCAACGCTACAACGCCACAGTCGCTCGTTAAACCCGTTCCAACCTCGAGCGGCTGATACCCCACTCGAGAACCAATTCAATCATTACCCCGCTTTGACTCGAGCGGGGTTTTTTGATTTGTCGTCCTATGGCTCGAGAATGGGATTGTAGAGTCACAACAGCCAACCCTCTCCCAGCTCGCTTAGGCTCGCTACCCTCTCGCCGCGCAGACGCGGGAGAGGGTTGTTCGGGATGGTTTGTTGTGTTCGTTTTTTGGCTTCTCGAGCTTAAAAAACGCTATTCTGACTGCTTTTTCAGCACCCAACCCGAATCCCTCTCCCTGCGCGAAGCGCGTACTTTGGGAGAGGGTGGCGCGAAGCGTCGGGTGAGGGGCTGACCGACTATGATTCCCTTTGCCCTGAGAGCGCTTTTGCTCTTCATGCGTATCCCTGTCTCGAGCAAAGTTAAACCCCTCGAGCAGGAACGAGGGGCATTGGAAGGAGGAAGTTCCCGAGTGGTTAATTTAGCGTCCTACACCTGCGGCGATGTTCAATGGTTTCTCGAGTTTCAACCAAATAAACTCGTTGGGGTCTTTGACATCTGCGCCGCGTCCACCTTTGGCATCGTAGTTGTTGTCATTGGCGACTAAAACCGTGGTGCTGTTTAAGACCAGCACATCTTCGACGGTAAAGAATGGGAAGGTGAAGATTCCATCTTTGGTGCTTGGCGAAAGGTTGTTGCTGTCGGTGATGTTCATTAAGTCTGCTACCAATTCTTTTTGCACCACGCCAGCCGCGTCTTTTTTGCTCAGGTCAATTTTGTAAAGGCGCTTGACTTTAGCGGCTGCACCGACTCCGTTGTCACGTTCAATCACCAGGTATTCGTTGTCGTTAATCACGGTCATATCACCAATCGCGTAAGCGGCATCCTCGAGTTTATAAAAACCTGCGATGCCCACAAATTTTTTGCTGCTTGGGTCAAATTCATGAATTCGTAGCATTCCGGGTGCGTCGGTTGAAACGTTGCCCTCGAGCATGGCATAAATTTTGGTTTTGCTTGGGTTGATTGCCATGCCTTCGTAACCCTTGGAGGCATTGAGGTTCGCACCAGTTGCCACGCCCGGGTTGGGGGATGCCGATAACACACCAGGGTTATTCGGTGAGCGCACCAAATCCTTGCTTGGGTCTTTGCTGAAATCTGGGGTTGGAATCGGGGCGGATAGCACTTTGCCTGTGCTGTCAATGTTCAGCATGTAGGGTCCAAATTCATCGCCAATCCAGATTGTGCCATCTTTTGCCACGACAAAACTTTCAATGTCAAAATCTGCGCCTGTTAAGTGACGTGTGCCTGTTTTTTCGTTGATGATAAAGAACGGGATTTTCTTATCGGGGTCGCGCAGTTGGATAAAACGATTGACTTTAACAGTGCCATCGCCGCCCGAAGCTGTTTTTGGATTGAGGCTGATGTTGTACAAGCGCAGCAAGTAATCAATACTGTTGTATTTGCTGCCAAAGCCATTGTCGGGCATGACCCAATACGAACCGTTGTTGCCAAATTGAATGGCGCTAAAACCCTGCACGGGCTGCGAAGCAAAACGCGGTGCAGCAGCTTTGCTGCCATTGCCGTTGAATTGTCCACTGGCTGGACCTGTGGCGAAGGTATCGGCTGGTAGGACACTAAAACCTACCAATTCGGTTTTGAGGCTTTGCGCGAGGACGGTGGCGGTGGCAAGAATGCCAAAGGCAGTTAGGATTTTTTTCATACCTCGAGCATTCTTTTATGGCTTGGTCATGGTTGCGTCAATCACAAAAACTTGACATATCAAAAGCTGCTTTAATACTCATCCAGCAACTTCTCGAGTTCGCTCTGACCTTGCTTGACTGTGGCAACGTTATCTCTAAATAAACTGACAATAATCTGCGCGGTTTTATCAGGCTCGAGTTTCAATTCCTCGCCGATTGAATACGCATCCCGCGATCCATCGAGCATTTTGATGAACAGATTAGCGACCATGCCAGCCGGTGGGTGATACGCGGCGCTCAGGCTTTTGACGCGCTCGAGAATAATCGTGCGTAAGCCCATGACCGCAGCAAACTCGAGCAGACCTTGCCGAAAAAGCCGTAAAGTTGCCCGATAGCCTCGCAGCCACGAGCCTCGGCTGTCGGTAGAATCGGCGGCAAAGAGTTTTAGAACAGCTTGTAAGGAACGCCGTCCGTTAATCGCAGTCAGGATTTGCCATTCATCTCCTGACATGGTCACACCGCTCAGGCTCGAGTTGGGACGGCTTCGTAATACGGTACTCAGACCAAGTTCGGAAATTCCAATTTCATCGGCTAAAGTCACCGATTCAAGCAGCGCCCATTGCATTGAAACTCGGGTGTATACCCGTGGCAACTGGTCGTTGCGGTAATACGCAAAATACGTTTGTTGCTTTAAGACCAGTTGATTGACTGCCAGTAAAATCTGGGTTTTCATGGCTTCAAACAGTGTTTCTCGAGAAATTTTGTATTCAGGGTTATTGAGCAGCACCTCGCCCAAAGGCTCGTTGGCAGCAAGTTTCAGGGCTTGCGCCAATTGAATTTCGGTTAATTCACCACGCCGCACCAGAATTGTGCCGAGCGGGTCACAGCCACTTGCACCGATGATGTCACCCTCGAGCAGTTGTAAGCGAATACCACTGGGCATGAATTCCATCCAACCCGTGGCTTGCAGGCTTGGTACACCACTCAGAAAATCGGTGGTGGCAATATGATTCAGGCTTCCTTGCAAGCTCGGTGTGCGAGACATGCTTTCCTCCTCGGTGGAGCTAGGCATAAAAACAGGAGTTCTCGAGGAAGACAAGCTCATACTGATTATATTTGATGACCAAGGTCAAGGGTTTGTCAGTTACAGATTGCGCCCAATCGCTAGGTAAGAAAAACCTGCCTCGAGCAAGGTATTTTTTGGTAAAGCATTACGTCCATCTAAAATTATTCTTTGTTTCATAACTTTACCCAACTCTGTCCAATCAGCGTTTTTATACTCGAGCCATTCCGTCACCAAAATTGCTGCATCGGCATCGGTCAAACACATCTCGAGATTGGTGTTGGTTGGAATACTTTTAACATTCATCTGCTCGAGCATCGGGTCATGCGCCACGACGCTTGCCCCTCGAGCCAGCAACTCGAGCGACAATTCCAAACCAATCGATTCACGCAAGTCATCGGTGTCTGGCTTAAAGCTCAGACCCAACACGGCAATGCGCTTGCCACGAAAGCCATTCAGCACCCGCTCGAGGCGTTCAAGTGCCTTAAAACGCTGTTGGCTGTTGACTTCAATCACGGCTCGGAGCAAACGAAATTCATAACCACTTTTTGAAGCCAGTTGGTTTAGCGCTCGAGTATCCTTGGGAAAACACGAACCACCATAACCAAGACCAGCTTGCAAGAAATCTGAGCCGATGCGTTTATCCAGTGCCAGCACCGAAACAATCTCGTCAACATCGGCGCTGGTAGCATCGCAGACGTTGGCGATTTCATTGATAAAACTGATTTTCATGGCGAGAAAAGCATTGGCGGCGTACTTGGCAAGTTCAGCACTGGCGTTGCTTACGCGCAACACTGGAATGGGCTGTGTGGGACGAAAAGGCTCGAGTTCGGGTGGCACTTGTATCTTACCTTCAATAATTGGCGCATACAACATTTCAAGCTGCTCGAGCGCCCAAGTTTGACTTGTGCCAAGCACAATCCGGTCTGGAAAAACCGCATCACGCAATGCTCGACCCTGACGCAAAAATTCTGGGTTACTCGAGACTGAGAAAACCGCATTAGGCGCAAGATTCTTCAGCGTAGCCGTGATTTCTTCGCTTGTGCCAACAGGCACAGTGGATTTCAGTACAATCACTCGAGGAGTTTGATTAAGATACGGTGCGAGTTGATGCACCGCATCAAAAACCTGACTTAAATCTACACCCTGAGCAGGCGTAGGCGGCGTGCCAACCGCCAGCATCACCATACTCGAGGACTCGAGGGCTTTGGCGAGGTTGGCTGTGAAAAAAATTCGATCTTGCACGGCTTGTAAAGCTATCTCGAGTAACGGTTCAGCGAATGGAATACATTGATTCTGCAAAGCCTGTAAGCGCTCGAGGTTACGCTCAAAGACATGGACTCGGTGGTTCGCCATCGCTAAGGCAATCGCTGTGGAAAGTCCAACGTAACCAGCACCAATAACCGTAATCTCGAGGGATTGCATAAAAGAACAGTCAACTTGGGATTCGTCAGGGTGGTGTCTGCTGGCTCGAGAAATATCTAAAAAACGCAATTAGTTAGGCACTCCCCCTCGCTGCGCTCGACCCCTCAAAGAGGGGTGCAAAGGTCAAAAACAAAGTCAAAAGCTAAAGCTGCGGTCTTTAAAGCCCCTTCTTGGAAGGGGCTGCCGAGCGAAGCGACCCTGCCCGTTAGGTGCGTCTTAGGGCCAAGAAGCGCGACTGGGGAAGTTCGTGAGAGGTTGCGCTCTTTGGGCTACCCAACAACCTGCTCGAGAACTCGAGAAAGCTCCAAAAATTCATCCACGCTTGGTTTGCGCCCAACGCGCCTCAGATGCAGGGCAAAGGGTTGGTCTAGCCAATAAAACTCCTCCCAAGCGTTTTCATAACCAAAGCTCGAGATGGTTTTTAAGAAACTCTGCTCGGTGAAATAACCTTTTTTCTTGGGGATAACACTTAATCTGTCTGGAATGAGTTGATTTGGGCTTCCCATAAAATGCGGAATAAAGCACTCAAACGGTTGATCTCGAGATTGTTGATATATTCGCCAGCCTGTATCGCGGAATTGCCCAACTTGCAAAGCGGTTCGCAGCCAATTCGGAAGTGGTACTCGAGGGTGGCTGATGAAGTTGTCAAACCTATTTCCGCCAATGTCGGGCAGGAAATTCAGCTTCTCGAGTTGTACCTTCTCGAGGTCTATCATCAGGCAGTGTACCGATGGAAAGTAACGGTACTGGTACGACCACCTTGGATGCCAGACTGAACCTAGGAAATGCAATTCTCGAGCCTGTATGTGTTGCAGCATCTCGAGCATCCAGTGTTGCCGAATCACATAAAAATCATGGTCGAGAATCAGCACAAACCTTGTTTTCACCAGTGCTAAGGCGCTCATGATGGCTTGGGCGTGATGCAGACTGCCTTTGTCTTTGGTGTGTGGCTTAGGAATGGCGGGCAGAACTTCCACCTTGGCGGGCTGAAAATTTGGGTCATTGTCGTTGTTGACCACCAACCAACGCACCTCGAGATTGGGATTTAACGCGGCGCTTAGCTCGAGGTTTTTTTCTAACCATAGACTCGAGCCAAATTTGACACTGATGACCGTCAACACCACTTTATTGTACGCTCGAGGCTTCGATCTGACCAAAGGCTGACACTTCTGCTCGAGTCTGGGGCATGTTGCCTCAAATCAGTTTAATCACCCCTACCAAAAACCGTGTGGATTTACTGCTTCGCACGATTGAAAATGTGCAACTCCAAAGCCTTCAAGACTGGGAGATGCTGGTGATTGATGATGGTGATGGTTCTGGTTTGCAAGCCGCGCAGAACTTAGGCGACCCTCGAGTTCGGGCGTACCCAAATGCTGGAAGTGGACAGGTGGATGCCCGTAACACCGCCGTTGAATTGGCGCAAGCCGAGGTGCTGCATTTGCTGGATGACGATGACCGTTGGCTCGACCCGCAGCACTTTGAACAGGTGCTGGCAAAACTCGGCACGCAACCTGCTTTGTTGCATCGAGCGGGTTGGTTGGTGCTGGAACAACCCGAGAATGGAGTTTGGCTCGAGCAGCAGCGCCTCGAGTTCAATCCGATCACTACAGCACTGAGTTTGCGCTCGGACAACACGATTCTGACTTCTGGCACGGCATACCATAAGGTGCTGCACAATCAGTTTGGATTGTTTGATAAGGAACTCGGTAATTACTGGGATTGGGATTGGTTCTTGCGCGTCACGGCGCTTCATCCTCTGATTCAGCTCGAGCCTCCCACCGTGCTGATGAGTTGGCGTGGCAATAATACTTCCAAAGATCCGTTCGACCCGCAAAAAATGGCGTACCTCGAGCGTTTATCCGAAAAGCATCAACTTGGAGCAATTCCACCAAAGAATCATTTCACCGTCATCGCGCCAGTAACAACTGATTCTGACGTTGGGTTGACAAGCGCAATCTAACCTAAGGGTATGGTTGCTGAAGATGCTTTACCCAAACAATCTACTTTTGAAGGGCAACTCGAGAAAAACGATCCTTTTGCTGCCCTCGAGCGATTCTCGAAACTGATAACCCCCGGTTGGCTCGAGTTTGAACCAAGTGGTTTGGCGTTGCGTTTGCACCGTGGGAGCGTGGTCGGTTCTCGAGGTGGTGAGCCGCTTGGTACATTGTTGGTCGGGCAGGGAATTCTGAGTGAATCTGAATTGTCCGATGCCCTTTCAATGCGCGGTCAAATGAGCTTAGGTGTTGCCCTGACTCAACCGCCGTATGAAGTTCCCGAAAGCATGATTAAGGACTGCCTTCGTCAGCAAACCGAAGGTGTGATTGACCGCCTACAATACGAACCACAACAGCGTTTTAAGTTTTATCGTGCCGATTCACCAACGGGTTTATTTGCGCGAATTGACCTGAAGGATTTGCAACAACGCAAAGTCCAACTCGAGTTTGCGCCGAGTTTGCCGCTCGAGGAGACGTACCGCATGGCAATCATGCCCGATGAGAGCAAAATTCAACTGACCTTAGATGAATGGCGGGTTTGTCGTCTGCTGACTGGGCGGCGCACCCTACGTCAAGTGCTGGAGCGCTCAGGCAGTGACCATGATGGTTATGCCAAAGCCTACCAAGCCCTCGAGTCGGTGATGGCGCGGGGTTTGCTCGAGGTTTCGGCGGTTTCGGGTTTACGCACGATTTTCTTGCGGCGCAAACGTGAAATTCCGGCTTCGTACCATCCACCTGCTGGCATGGTGGCGAATTTATTCCTCAAGAACCTCGATGGCAAGCGCGATGCCCGCAGCATCGGCGATGAGTTGAACATTGATCCTGATAAAATTGCTCTGATTGTCACAGGCTTATACCGTGATCGTGTAGTGGACATCATCCAAGGTGAAACCGAATTGTTGCGTTTGGTTGAGGATTATTAAATGCCCTCGAGCCAAGAATAAAGAAGCCCAATGTCAGGTTTCTGTGACTTGCAATACCATGATGTTTGCCTTATAGATTCATCCGCGTGAGCAATTCCGCAGGTCTTCGTCGTTTGTTTGCAGCCGCGCCTTACTTGCTGCCAGCCGTACTGATCTTCGCCATTTTTACGTATTTTCCTTTGGCTCGAGTGATCTACATGAGCTTCACCGATGCCGATTTCTTAAAACCTGTTCCCAATTGGGTGGGCTTGGACAATTACAAAACCATGTTCACCTCGAGTGATTTCTGGGGCAGCTTGTGGGTCACAACGGTTTTTGCTGTGGGTGTGACAGTTCTCGAGGTGGTCTTGGGCATGGCTCTTGGTTTTTTGATGAACGCCAAAACCAGAGTCACAGGTTTGCTCAGAGCTGCCGTGTTCGCTCCTGTGATTATCTCGGTTTCGGCAACTGCGATTCTGTGGTTGTTCTTTTTCAACACCCAAGGTGGACCCGTTAATCAGGCATTGGCGTTGTTTGGCATTCCGCCCATCGGTTGGTTCACTGACCCCAACGTGGCATTGTTTGGCGTGATTGTTGTGGCAGTTTGGAAA
>JAAFJQ010000138.1 GCA_013298185.1 Deinococcales bacterium | reverse complement strand
AACCAGCGTACCCGGTGTCTACGCCATCGGCGATGTGGTGCAAGGCGTTTGGTTGGCACACAAAGCCATGAAAGATGGGATTGTCGCCGCCGAGCGCTGCGCCGGAAAACCCAGCTTAAACGATGCAGTTGCCGTGCCAGGTGTGGTTTACACCAGCCCAGAAGTGGCTTGGGTCGGACCCAGCGAAGAAGAACTTCGTGCCAAAGGCTATAAAATCCGCGTTGGCAAATTCCCCTTGGCTGCCCTTGGACGCGCCCTGACTTTAGGCTCGAGCGAAGGCATGGTCAAAATGATTGCCGATGAGGAAACCGATGTGATTTTAGCCGTCCATGCAATTGGCGCAAACGCCTCGGATATTATTGGCGAAGCCTGCCTCGCCCTCGAGATGAGTGCCGTGGTGGATGACATTGCCCTGACGATTCACCCGCACCCAACGCTGTCTGAGCTGATGCTCGAGGTGGCAGAAGCCACGCATAAGCGAAGTATTCACATGCTCAATAAGTAAAAGAAAACCCCCGCCAATTGGCGGGGGTTTTAGTTCTGAATGAAATTAGCGCAAGATACCAGTCAAAGTGATGTAGAAACCACCGTTATAACCAGTGGTCAAACGGGCAGCAAAGGCATCCGAGATATTGTAACGCAAGCCTGCGTAAACACCACGGAAATCAGTTCCATAGACGCTATCAAAAGAACCACCTGTGAAATCAGTAAAGAAACCAATACCACCGAAAACACGCAATGGGCTGCTGATGTCGTAGTTCAAGTGAACATAGCCGTAAAGACCATCAAAGCGGAAGCTAGGGACGATTTGGAAATCAAATTCGATGCCAAAGTCAACGCCTAATGCTCCTGAGCTAAAAGAAGCATCAACTCCCAACCAAGGCTGTAAAGCAAAAGAGGGAACGATTGGCACATTGAGGGTTAATGTGCCAGCCACAAAAAAAGTGTCAGAATCGACCAAAGTCAAGCTGGCATATGGGCGCAGGGTAACGCTAAAGTTATTGCCTGTACCAATGCTTGAAAGTCCCAAGAACAGCGTGCCGCCAACATCGAGTGTGTCTGTGAGACTCGAGTCAACTCGGGCTAACAACAAGCTGCTTGATTCAATACCAAAGTTAAAGTTGTAACGGAAACCAATAATTGCTGAAGTGTTGGCGCTCAAATCCAAGCCATAATTTAAGCCAAGACGGGCGCTAAATTGTGGACCAGGGAAAAAGCTGTCGAGCGACAAGAAGCCGCTGAGTTGAGCTGAAGCTGGACTCGAGAAAGCAGCCACAGCAGCCAAAGTTAATAACGTTTTTAGAAATTTTTTCATGGGGTATATCCTCCGTGGCGTATGTAAACACATTTGACTTTCATCTGGCTACCCTTATGGCTTGGTGAGAAAACATACAATCCAAGTTTTGTCAGGCGAATATCATGTGTTTAACAATGTTTTGTCAATAAATTCACAACTTTATACTTGGGTATATATACATTACATTTGCTTTGTGAATGGAAAGCACATGCGCTTTAAGCTGAATAGCTTTCTCAGTCAAGCTCGAGCAACCTAAACTCAGTCAAGCTCGAGCAACCTAAACTCAGTCACATCAAATAAACCCTGATCGGTTATTTTCAGGCTTGGAATTACCGTTAGCGCCAAAAACGCCAGCGTAATGATCGGATGCGGCAAGCTGCAACCCAAGCCATGCGCCACCACCTCGAGTTGACGCTGGGCTTGCACCACCTCTGCGGCTGGGGCATCGGACATCAAACCCGCCACAGGTAACTCGAGTTGGGCAAGCACCAGACCATCAGCCACAATCACCACGCCGCCTTGCAAGGTTTGAAGGGTATGAATCGCAAGCAGCATATCCGCATCCGAGACACCCGCACAAATGATGTTATGGGCATCATGGGCAATGGTTTGAGCCATTGCGCCGCGCTTGAATCCCATCCCCTTGGCAAAACCGACACCTGCTTGACCAAGACCACTGTGGCGTTCAACCACGGCTAGTTTCACAAGGTCTTGGCTTGGGTCAGCCGCACCAATCTGAAGAATCGGCAAAGTATCGGTGCGAATTTGGTCTGGATGCACTCCGATCATCGGTTGTTTTCTAACAGGAGTCTCGAGCAAGATGTTTTGAGGCAAATGGACACTGGTTAAGGCTTCTTGGGGAAACACAAAGAGGCGGCTCTCCTCGAGCAGCTTGCCATCTTGAGCCACGGTTTCACCAGCTTTCAGGACAATTTGTGCGTTGGCAGTTTCTAAGCTGTCCCACAGCACCAAATCCGCTATTTGCCCAGCTGCCACCGCGCCACGGTTAGGGATTCGCCAATACTCGGATGGCGCTAAAGTCAGCATCCGCACTGCCAGCGGCGCGGGAATACCACAAGCAATGGCTTTTTTGAGCAAGCGGTCACAATGACCATCCTCGAGCAGTTCGGCGGCATCGGCATCATCGGTTACAAGCATGGCTCGAGCTGGTTTCAAGCGAGTCATCAATGGGGCAAGTGCCTCGAGATTCCGTGCTGCACTGCCATCACGCACCATCAACCAAGTGCCAGAGCGCAGGCGCTCAAAGGCTTCGGCTTCCAGCACAGCCTCATGATCGGACTCGAGTCCTGCGGCGGCATACGCTTGCCATGCCGCACCTGTCACGGCTGGCGCATGACCATCCAAACGCTGCCCTTGGGCAGCGCCCAGCACCTCCCAGACATGCGGCTCGAGGTTCAGGACTCCGGGGTAGTTCATCATTTCGGCAAGACCAAGCACACCGGGTAACTCAAGGGCAGCTTTGACTTCGGCAGCACCCATTTTTGCACCACTGGCTTCAAAAGCACTGGCTGGCACGCACGAAGGTACACTACCCCAAACCGAAAGCGGGGTGGCTGCACCCGCCTCGAGCATCGCACGGATTCCAGCCACACCAATGACATTGGTGATTTCATGCGGTTCGCAAACCACACCAACTGTGCCACGCGGCACGACAACCTCGGCAAAACGGCGCGGAGTCATTAAACTGCTTTCAATGTGAATATGAGCATCAATCAGACCAGGCGTCAGGTACATTCCCGCTGCGTCCAGTGTTTCAGTGGCTGGCACAGGAGCGCCCACCGAAGCAATAAAACCATGTTTGATACTGACCGCCCCACGAAAAATGGTTAAAGTATGAACATCCACAATTCGCGCATTGACAATGCACAAATCAGCTGGCTCGAGGCTCTGCGCCACACGCACCAAGGCTTGACGGGTCGAAAGGCTAGGAATCATGTCCGAAGCTAAAAGAGGCATGTTCAAGCTAATATACCCCATGATTCTCCTGACTGGTTTTGAACCCTTTGGTGGCGACACCCACAACCCGAGCGCCGCGATTGCCCAAGCCCTCGAGTCCGAACAAGTCGCCGTGCGAATTTTGCCCGTAGATGGCGCTCGAATCCAAAATGCACTCGAGTCTGCAATAGCCCAAACCAAACCCCAAGCCTTGCTGATGCTTGGACTGGCTCGAGGGCAACACCGTTTTGCTTTGGAAAAAGTCGCTGTCAACTGGCTCGAGTACCGCATTGCCGATAATGCAGGGCGAATACACAACGGACAAAAAATCCTGCTCGAGCAACCCGAAGCACTGTTCTCGAGTCTGCCCTTTGAAGCCATTCTGCACAACCTGCAAGCAGCTCAAATCCCATGCCAAACCAGTTTTTCAGCAGGCGCATTTTTATGCAACCAAGTGTTTTACCTCGCTCGAGCGCTCTACCCAAATCTGCCCAGTGGTTTTATGCACTTACCCAGCGATGAGACACTGGCACTGCACAAATCCGAACCGTTCTTACCGCTCGAGTACCAAAAAAAGGCTGTGCAGGTGGTTCTGGGGACGATACTTGCAGACTTGGCTCGAGACGCATAGCCCTTAAACTTCTTATGAGTCTTCTCATAGAAACCTTTTTTTCTAAAGATGTGCTTAGCTTCTCACCCAAGGTGCAAAAACCGTGCTAGTGTTTATTTCGGAGCATCCCAGACATCGCCAAGCGTTCATTCCGCCGCGAATGCGGGAATACTTATGAAAAAAATACTGATAACCGTTCTTGCTTTTTTCACCGCCATTGCTTTCGCAGCGCCGCTTGGATTAAGTGGCACGGTCAAAACCAACGCTGCGATCACCAACTTGCGTATTGGGGTTTTTCTGGTAGACCGAAATGGCAACCCAACAAGGGAATGGACTTCGGCAATTCCAAGCGGTGCTAATTTTAACCTCAGTGTTCCAGATTCTGCACCGCCAGCCAGCAGCTTAAATACACTCAGCAGCGATTCAATGGATTTCCCGGGTTTACTTGGTGATGTAAAAATCACTGGCACAGCTCGCGCAACTCGAGCCATTGTGCGTGGTTACAGCGACATAGACAAAAACGGTGCTTTTGGTGCAGCTGATAAACTGCTCGAGACAACCGTTACCCGTGGGCGTGGCAACCTAATTCTGCTCTATGCCGAGAGTCGTTTTCGGGTTCAGGGCGACAGGGGTTTTGATGTGACCTTTGAAACGGGTTGGAACTTGGTGGCGGTTGAACTGGGTAAAACCATTGAAGCCAAACAAGTGGATCGCTTGGATAATTTACAACTCGAGGTTTTTGCTTCTCAGGGTTACTGATTTATAGGCTGTCACGCGCTGCATGACGAGAGGCTGTCACGCGCTGCATGACGAGAGGCTGTCACGCGCTGCATGACGAGAGGCTGTCACGCGCTGCATGACGAGAGGCTGTCACAGAGTTGTGACAGCCCGCTTTTTTATCTCATACAGGAAAAGCCAATAATCTTGAGCGATGAATCGTTTTATTCCAGCCATTGTAATTGTTGTTGCCCTTGTGGTGGCATTTTTGATCAGCCGCCCTCGACCTGTGGCTGACTTAACGAGTACCAGCACCACGGTTGAAGCTCGAGTTCTAAGCGGCACGGCTTTCCCACCTCAACCCGTGAAGCATTTGGGCGTAGCGCTTTTAATTGCCAACGTGCCAGTTGCCGAAAGTGGTGTGGATACAAGCGGGCAGTACAGCCTGAATTTACCCAGCAGCGTAGACATTCCACTCGAGTCGCTGAAAAACCAGCAATTGGTGCATGGCGATGGGCGTTTACCAGAAAGCGCTTTGGGCTTAGAAACCAAACTGATTATGTTTGATGACCAAAACAACAATAAGCGCTTTGATAACGGTGAACCGCAACTCGAGGCGAGTTTATTCAAACCAAAAGCTGATCAGAATTTACGCAGTTTCTTTCGTTACCAAATTTTATTGCTTGGCAATGCCACACGGTTTGTGGAAACCCAAGATACAGCTTCTGGCACAAAAGGTTATTACCGTTATAACTTACCGCTCGAGAAAGGCTGGAATGTACTCGAGGGCGAACTGACCAGCAACGGTTATGACATTCGTTTGCGCTCCGAAAACACTTGGGATATGCTGAGTGCCTTACCCAGAGGTGGGAATACCAAACCACCGGGTTTCACACCCTAAGTGCTGGGTTTCACACCCTAAGTGCTGGGTTTCACACCCTAAGATCCGAAGGAAATCTGATGAAAAAAATAATTATTCTCGCCGCAATGGGTTCAGAAACCGCACCACTTGCTCGAGTCTTACCTGATACTCCAATTGTGCAAACTGGAGTTGGTAAAGTTGCGGCTGCCAGCGCCACGGTCAAAGCCATTTTAGAACATAAGCCAGATGGAATTGTTTTTGTTGGCGTGGCAGGCGGATTGGCTTCGGACTTGGCGCAATTATCGGTGCTGATCGCCCAAGATGCGCTGCAATGGGATGTGGATTTAACCCCAGTCAACGGTGGCAACCTCGGCACACTCAACGACGGACGCCAAGCCATTGCGCTTGACCCCAAAGGTTCGGAATTAGCACTACAAGCCGCTCGAGAACTCGGGTATCACTCGAGGCTCGGACGGGTGGTGACAGGTGATATGTTCTTATCCAGCAACGAAAAAAGCATGTGGTTGCATCACACTTTTGCTGCCGATGCGGTGGAAATGGAAGGAGCGGCGGCGCTGCAAGTGGCGGATGATTTTCAAATCCCAATGGTTTTACTGCGTGTGATTTCAGACAGTGCCGACGACCAAGCGGCTTTGACCTACACCGATTTTCTACCCAAAGCCGCCGAACG
Source organism: Deinococcales bacterium (assembly GCA_013298185.1). Taxonomy (GTDB): domain Bacteria; phylum Deinococcota; class Deinococci; order Deinococcales; family JAAFIG01; genus JAAFIG01. The sequence continues at coordinate 4,636 of JAAFJQ010000138.1, read as the reverse complement.
TGCCGCTTTGGTCGCAGAGCATTTCCTACCACGTTGGTCTGAAAGTTTATAAAGTGACCCCAAGCCCAGACAGCCGCACCATCGCCCAACTTGAAACAGCCTTGACGCAGATGCTCGAGGTGATCGAAGAGAACTTTGAACGGCGTTTGCTCGAGCAAATTCTAGGTGAAACCGATGAAGTCAGCACAGCGCAACTTCGCACCCTACGATTTCTAGCCAGTTTGCCATTGGGCAACACGGGTTTTCCAGTGGGCAGCATTGCCGAAGGCTTACGGATTTCCTACCCAGCCGCCACCAAAGCCGTGGACAGGCTGACCGAACGCCAACTTGCCGAGCGTCACCGTGACGCAGGCGATGCCCGCAGCATTCGAGTGCGCCTGACCACCCGAGGGCGAGAATTGACCGAACGCCTTTCGCTTGAACGCCGCGCAGCTTTAGCAGAAGTGCTACAAAAAATGGGTGGCGATAAACCCGCCGTGGCACTCCTGAGGCTGCTCGAGGAATTTATTGCCCATAGTCAAACGCATTCGTTTTGATTTTCATACCGTGCGTTCTCGAGGTAAAGCAACTCGGAAAACCGCTCCGCCTTGTGGGTGATTCTCGGCGCTGACTGTACCCTGATGCTGCTCGAGAATTGCCGCAACCACTGCTAAACCCAATCCCGAACCACCAGTTTCTCTCGAGCGCGAAGTCTCAGCGCGGTAAAAGCGTTCAAACAAATGCGGTAGGGCTTCTGACGGAATGCCCTCACCACTGTCTCGCACCTCGAGCAAGACATGGGTTTGATTGGTTGACAGCCGAACCCAAATTGTTGAGTTTTGCGGCGTGTGCCGCAGCGCATTCTCGAGTAGGTTTTGTAGTACTTGTTGCAACCGAGTTGCATCGGCGCAAACCATGCACGGTTGAGTTACAAGCTCGAAATGCACTTTTTTCTCGGTAGCTTTGGTGTGATAACTTTCGATTGTATTCTCGAGCAACGCAGCAAAATCCACCTGAGTCAACTCGAGTTGCAAACGACCAACTTGAGCCAGCGAAAGGGTGCGAAGATCATCCACCAACCGCGAAAGAAGTGTGGTTTGCAACAGTAGCACATCAGCTTCGGCTTGGTTCACTTGAATTAAACCATCTTTTACCGCTTGTAACCTCGAGTGCAGCACCGTGATCGGTGTGCGGAGTTCATGGGCAATTGCCGCAGCTGTGAAACGCTGCTCGGACTCGAGCTGCTCGAGGTTCTGTGCCATGGTGTTGAAATTCCGTGCCAATTCAGTGGCTTCGTCATGGCGGTTTTGGTGGCGTGTATCAATCTGGACTCGAGTGGCAAAATCGCCTTTTGCTACGCTTTTTGCGGCTTTTGAAATGGCTTCAAGTGGCTTAGCAACCCTTGCCGCAACGGTCAGGGCTACAATCAAACCAATGATCGCAGGAATGAAAACAGGCAGAATCAATTCAGGTGTAGAGTCAAGGTCATAACGTAAATTCTTGTCAACCCGTTCAAATTCTTTGTCAAGTTCTTTACTCAGTGATGGTCTGATGTTTTTGTAGACAGCATCAAGAAAATACCCAAAGTTGGCAGCCACCAAAACAGTAATCACCACGCTGGTTAAAAAAACCACGCCCATCATCGCCAGACTTAAACGCCAGCGCAAACGCCCAAAGCCACGCCACACTTGTTCTAACCAACCCATAATCGGTAGCCTACGCCACGTACCGTCTCGAGCAAGTGTTTTTCGCCAGCTTTCTCGAGTTTCTTGCGTAAGTTAGAAAAGTGCATGTCTATGACCCGTTCAAGCGCATCAGATTCGGGCATCACAGTCTCAAATAAACTTGATCTCGAGAAAGTTTTATTAGGATGGCGCATTAAAGTCTCGAGCAAACGAAATTCGGTCAGGGTCAAATCAAGGCGTTGTTGTTGCGCCCGTGCCACCATTGCTTCAGTGTCAATCTCGAGCGACCCAACGCGCACAGTGCTTGGTGGCGGGGCAAAAGCCGCAGCGCGACGCAAGACTGCTTTGACTCGAGCCAGCACTTCTTGAGGGTTGAATGGCTTGACCACATAATCATCTGCGCCGAGGCTAAGCCCAAGCAGTTTATCCAAATCCTCGGCTTTGGCAGTCAGAAAAATCACGGGCGTATTGGCATGTTGGCGAATCTGGCGTAGCACCTCGAGTCCGTCCATACCGGGCAGTCCAATGTCCAAAAGCAGCAAATCAGGTTTGGCAAGTCGGTGCAAATCGAGGGCAATTTTACCATTGCTGGCATGTTCAGTTCGATAGCCATCTTTTTTCAAGTAAAGCTCGAGAACCTCGGCGATATGAGGTTCGTCTTCGACCACCAGAATCAGAGCAGCAGCGTCCATATAAGCAGTTTGCCAAAGCAAGATCAATGACAATTCAAGTTTACATCAAGATTTTGTCAAGAAATTTCTTGCGTTTTTCTTGACAAAAACCCAAACGATTCTTGATGCAAGGGGCGCAAATTGTGTGGTGTCGGCATTGAGTTGCCACAAGGAGAAAAACATGAAAACACTTGCTCTGTTCGCCGCTCTGACACTCTCAACTGTTCTTGCCACTGGTGGTTTTAAACCCATCGAAACCAAAGGAGAAGATGGTATAAGTGCCGCTCAGCACACAGTATTCTTATCACGTTTGAACAGTGCCGAATTTGAAGCGCTGATTGTGCCGCGCACCGTGTCGGTGAAAGTCACCATTCCAACCTTTGGTTTGGGCGCAATTGAAATAAGCAAACTTGACCAAGCGCTTCGCGTTGAATCAGTCCAAGCCCCTAACGGCATAACTGTTCAGTTTAAGCAGTATCAGTCCATTGGGAGAGGTGACCAACTCGAGTTTAACACCACATTGCCACGCAATACTCGACGCGGTGACTACAACATAACCGTCAATTTGACCAACCCATTGACCAAGGATTCTGGTGCAGTGTCGTATAAAGTATTGGTGCGTTAAATACACCACTAAAAAAATATCAATGACTTCTCGACCTTAAAACAACACCTTCTCAGCATTACTCACCCAAAAGCAGCCGAGTCAGAACTGATTGGCAAATGCAAAATAAGCTTCAAAAAACCAGAGGGCGCAAATGCGCCCTTTTTTATTGTCCTGAAAATCATTTATTTTTGTTGCGATTTTGTTGCGGTAAGCTGGCATACTGCTAAAAGCATGAAATCAAATCTTTGTATGGGTATCGCCCTTGGCTCGAGCCGCACCAAAGCTACACCGCTACAGCAGTATGATCTTCTTTAAGAACGGGAACTTCGTCTCGAGTCAAAACAAAACAGGAGTGTTCAAATGAAAAAAGTATTGCTGATCGGAGCTGTTCTCATCTCGAGCCTCGGTGCTGCCCAAAGCCGCCTGACCATTGCCGAATATGTGGCGAACTTACCACCTGATTTGGTGTACGGCTCGATTTCGCTCAAAGGGTATCTTGGGGATCTGAAAAAAAGTGGCAAAGTCGAAACTCGAGGTGGTCAGAACGATATTCCTTGGCTCTCAGTTGCCAATAAGGATTTAGCCAATGATTATTTGGACATCACCATCACTGGTGGCGATCTCGGTTACTACGCTTATGGCGCTTGGCGCTCGAGCAGCAGTAAAAATGTGATGATCGGAGGTGTTTATGGTGGGAGTCCAATCCAAGGCTTTGATTACAGGTTGGAATTTATTGACACCGCTGATGGCAAAACTTTTGACCTTGTGACTGAAAAAATCATGCCAGTCAAAGCCATCAAAGCAGTTTTTAGTGCCTGCAAGCAGAATTTCGAGAATGCGATTTACAAAATTCCACAGCGTGGTACAAGCATTGCCATCAGCTCGAGGGTGGATGGGCAGAAAACAGGTATGGCGTATAACTTAGATTGGAACAGCAAAGCCCGCACATTTGTGCTTGGGAAAGGAACATGCAAATGAAAAAAGTCTTGGTCTTCGGATTGTTTGCCGCCACACTGGTGGCATTGGCGCAAAGCGCCCCCAAAGCTGTTCTCCTTCGCATCGGCGTGGATGATGAAAAAACCGATGTGATCGGTGTTCTTGAGGGGAGCAAATGGGTGAAACCCGATGTACTCTCGAGTGGCAGTGTTGCCAAAATCAAAAGTGGTTTGAAAACCGTGATGTTCAACATCAAAGGCAATGTCGGCAAAGCCATGTCAGGCGGTTCGCTCGAGGCAGGACAATGCGATTGGAACCGCACCACAGGCATCAGCACCCCCGTGAAGCTCGATGCCACAACCTATGCGATTGATGCCGCTTGGAATCCAACGCCACGCGAGTTCAAAGTGCTACCAACCAACAATGCCACGTATTTAGCGGCAGTCAAAGCCGAACTGGCAAAATTCAAAGCACCAAAGCCAGTTCGGATTACGCAAATTGTTCAAGCCGATTTGGACAACGACAAGCAACTCGAGGTTTTAATAGTCGCTCAAAGCTCCGACAATGTCTACGCCATGCAAAACACAGGTGATTACTCGTTGGTGATGGTACGAAAAATTGTGGCAGGCAAAGTGCAAACCTTTTTTCTTGACCGGTACTACATCGAAAAAGGGTACGATCCCGTCACCGACACAGGCGCACAACAAGGACAAACCAACCAAATCAGCGCCATTGCTGACATAGACGGCAACGGCAGC
>JAAFJQ010000137.1 GCA_013298185.1 Deinococcales bacterium | reverse complement strand
GTGGCGTGTATGCGTAAACTATTGGCTGTGTTGCACATCATTGTGCGTGACCGTACTCCGTGGGTTGACATGACGCTGGCAAAAATAGAGGGGGTTGGGGCTTGACTTTTAACACGGCTGCTGACGGGCATGGTCGCTCGCTCGACCCCTCGAAGAGGGGTGCTAGTTGCAAGAAACTGGCTTTTCGAGATGTAATTACCATGAAAATCCAACCCGAAAATCCCTCTCCCGCGTCTGCGCGGCGAGAGGGTGGCGAGCGAAGCGCGTCGGGAGAGGGTTGGCTGTTGTGTTTATGCAATTCCTTTCTCGAGACTCAAGTTTTTATGCTTTTGAACTGTAATGCGTTCATACGGATATTCTATGTCGCTTAATCTCGAGACAGTTCTGACTGGTAGCCCGTATATTTCTTACACCTATGCCTATCCGCATAAAACTGCTTATCGCTCGATTGAACCTGTGCCACTCGAGCAAATCTGGCAGTCCGAACCCAATGAAACTTTTTTGTATGTTCATATTCCATTCTGTGAAATGCGTTGTGGTTTTTGTAATTTGTTCACCACGGTCAATCCTGATTCGAGCCTCGAGACTGGTTTTCTGACAGCGCTCGAGCGTCAAGCCAGTGCTGTGCGAAGTGCTTTACCAAATAATACCGTGGCTCGAGCAGCGCTTGGTGGTGGCACACCCACTTTTCTTGTACCGTCTGAACTTGAGCGGGTGTTGAAGGTTCTCGAGTCGTTTGGTGTGGGTCATTCAACGCCGCTGAGTGTCGAGACTTCACCGCGAACCGCGACCTCTGATCGCCTCGAGTTGCTTCAACATTTTGGAGTTGACCGTATCAGCATTGGTGTTCAGAGCTTTGTGGAAGCCGAGGCTCGAGCAGTCGGGCGTTCGCAGCGCTCGAGCGAGGTTTTAGGGGCATTGGAGCGCATCAGAGCCTATCATTTCCCCACGCTGAACATTGATTTGATCTATGGGTTGCCCAATCAAACTTCGGTTTCGTGGCTCGAGTCGCTGCGAATCGCTTTGGATTTCGCACCGCAAGAATTGTTTTTGTATCCGTTGTATGTGCGTCCACTGACTGGTTTGGGTAAACTCGAGCAGAACTGGGATGCTCGTCTTGAGTTGTACCGTGTGGCTCGAGATTTTTTGCTGGAATCTGGGTACGCTCAGCATTCGATGCGGGTTTTTCGGCGTGCTGATGCGCCTTCTCGAGATGTTGGGATTGCCTTTGATGCTCAAAAAGATGGTTTGATAGGACTTGGCGTTGGTGCAAGGTCGTACACCAATCATCTGCATTACTCGAGCGAGTACGCTGTTGGGCAAGTCAGAGTCAAAGAAATTATTGCTGATTACGCCACGCGCACAGAAACTGATTTTTCTTTTGCCACGCATGGTTTTTACTTGGATCAACTCGAGCAGCGCCGCAGATTTATACTGCAAGATATTTTTAATGTCGCGGGTTTCTCGAGAATTGCGTATCAGCAGCGTTTTGATTCGGATGCCGTAGCTGATTTCCCGCTCTTGGCAGGATTGCTCGAGCTTGGATTGGTTGCTATTTCTCGAGATACAATCTTCCTCACTGAACTCGGACTCGAGCGCAGCGATGCCATTGGACATTTGTTTTACTCGGCGCATGTGCAAGAATTGGCTCGAGATTTTGAATGGAGGTAAAGTTATGGCTGGTGAAAACCTATTTTCCCCGCTTGAGGACGAATAATGCCCGAGCAACTGTGCATTTTGTACCGTGGATTCTTAAGCAGTTGCAATTACGCTTGTCATTACTGCCCATTTGCTAAGCACACCGAATCCAAAGCCGAGCATCAGCGCGATGCGGCAGCCCTCGAGCAATTCCTAACTTGGGTTGAAACTCGAGCCACGCCAACCAGTGTTTTCTTTACCCCGTGGGGCGAGGCATTAATCCGAACTCGTTACCAAAAAGCCGTGCAGCGCCTTTCCTATTTGCCGCACCTCGAGAAAGTCGTGGTACAAACCAATGGCTCGTGGGGTTTGCGCTGGCTGGAAGCGGTCAATCTCGAGAAATTGGCGTTGTGGATTACGTTTCATCCATCGGAAACCACCCTAGAAAAATTCGCTGCTCGAGCCAAGGAGCTTCTGTCCTTAGGCGTGCGCTTCAGCGTTGGCGCTGTCGGCATCCGCGAGAATCTTGACCTCCTCGAGCAACTACGCGCCGCTTTACCAACACAAATTTACATGTGGGTCAACGCCTTTGACCGCCGAGGACGCAATTATTACAGCCCCGAAATGCTCGAGCGCTTAACCAGCATAGACCCGCACTTTGCACTCAACCTTGAGCGTTATCGGTCTCGAGGACAAGCCTGTCATGCGGGTCATACGGTCATCAGCGTGGATGGTTTTGGTGTGGCGCGGCGCTGCCATTTTATTGAAACACCGATTGGTAACATTTTTGAAGCTGATTTCGAGGCAAAACTCAAGCCGCAACTTTGTTCACGAGGCTTGTGTGATTGCCACATTGGATACGTCCACCTCGAGCAATTAGGCTTGTACGATGTCTTTGAAGGCGGCATCTTTGAGCGAATTCCTAGCAATTGGGCAGTTCAGGCTTCGAGCAGAACGGTGTAATCATTTGGATTTTCAAAACCAGCAATCCATGCCACAGCTTGACGACATGAACGCATGTAAGGCGGTACACGCAGCACGTATTGGTGGGCGGTACTGGGGCAGATCACAGCTACGATCAGAATATCTTCGTCATCCTCGAGTGGAATTTTAATCAATTTACGTTCACCGCCAGCGTCGGTGTCTTTATCGAGTATCAAGCCGCCGACCTCGAGCATCAGGCGTTCGTAGCCAATGCGTTCGAGTAGAATGCGCCTTAGTTCGAGGTTGTCTTCGCGCAGCACATCTTGTCCCGAGATGCTTTCTGGGTAAAAAGCGGTGCGTTCTTGAATCAGGACGCCATCCCAGTGTAGTCGTACCCGCATTTGCTTTGGTAAGCCAGTTAAGCCGCTTCGTGCCATCTCGAGGACGTTATGAATGATGGTGCTTTCAGGTAATTCATGGATCTGTGAGCAATCGGAAATATCTAAGAATTGGGTTTCGAGGCGTTCGGGCAGTTGTTGCAGTTCGGTGCAGCCAGAGATATTGAGGCTGGCGCAGCTTAGACCATCGGGCAGATAATTGAGCTGAGTACCAACGAAACTCAGCCCACCAGAAACCCGCATGTTATCCCATCCACGCCCTGCCAATAAGAGTTTTTGGGCTTCTGGGGCTGAAATGCTTTGGGTGATTGCTGGACTGGCTTTGGGTAAACGAATTTGCCGCATTCCGCCACGGTTCAGAACAGCAAACATGATTAATCCTCGACCCAACGATTGGCTTCAGGACGGTATTCGCGTTGCATCCAGACTTTGTAAAGACCACGCTCGAGCCTGAGGGCATGATGCTCTTCGTGAACCAAAGTTGCACTTGGAGAGCGAATCTCGAGGTAGGTGTCAGTGCCAGCCGAGAACATTTGGGCTTGATGCGCTTCTAAGATGCGGTGGCTGTGACCTGTTACTTCACCTCGAGCTAGAATCACACCGACCTTGGGTTGGGCATGGCGGGGTAATTGATTGATTGGTGCGAGCAGAACATCTCCGTGTCGAATGATTTGCATGGGTCTTCCTTTGCGGTGGCACGTATCTGGATTTCGCTCTGCGATAGCTTTTAGCGATAAATTATGATATCATCATAATACCAATTTTGCAAGTGGTATGAAACACTTCACCAAATCAGCTCGCCAACTACGATATGCTGCACCTCACAAGGAGAAACCATGATCGAAACCGATTTTGCATTTTCGCAACGCATTCTGCCCCTTGGTACAAGCGGCGCAACCGATGTTTTGTTGCGCTTCCGACTACCCACCAGCGCCAAGCCACGTCGCAGACTCAATTTGGCATTGGTGATTGACCGCTCCGGTTCAATGGCAGGTTCAGCCCTGAGCCATGCGCTCAAAGCCGCTCAAGCTGTTATTGATGCACTCGAGCCAACCGACACAATCAGTGTTGTGGCATTCGATGACCATGTTTCGACAGTGATTGCACCACAACTGGCTACCGACCCCAAAGCCCTCAAAGACAAAGTGCGTGGCATTCGCGCTGGTGGAACAACCAATTTGTCAGGTGGCTGGCTTGAAGGTTGCAAACACGTCAAAAGCCAGTACGACCCTCAAGCCATCAATCGTGTACTGCTGTTGACCGACGGACACGCCAACGAAGGTATCACCGACACCAAAATTCTGACCAAAACCGCCACGCAAAAACTCGAGGAAGGGATCATCACCACCACGCTGGGCTTTGGCAGTGGCTTTGAAGAGGATTTGTTGATTGGCATGGCAAGGGCTGCCAATGGCAACTTTTACTTTATTCAAAACACCGATGAAGCGGCTCAAGTCTTTGGGATTGAACTTGAAACCATGAAATCAGTTGTGGCTCAAAACTTGACTGTGCAACTTGAAATGAAAAATGGTGCAAAACTGGCTAGCACCATTAGTTTAGCCAAACTCGAAGAAAAAAATGGTATCAGCAGCCTGACCTTAGGTGATGTTTTTGATGGTGAAGATAAATTACTTGGTCTAACACTTGACTTGCCAGAACTAACCAAAGAAGGCTTACTCGAGGTCTGCCAAATTCGTTTTAGTGCTGATGCCATCGAAAATGACACCATCAAAAGCCTCACAGGAATCAGTAGCCTTACGGTCGAAGCAGGCAGTATCGAAGCGGCAGCCACCGCCGCACCGACTGGTGTGCGGGTAGAACTGGCTCGCTTAAAAATCGCCAAAGCCAAAGACACTGCCCTCGAGCAGAGCGACCACAATAAGTACTCCGAAGCTGAAAAAACCCTGCGCGGTGTGATGAACGAAATCCGCAGCCAAGGTTTACAAGAAAACTATGAAATCGCTGAAGAACTCGAGCAACTCGAATACTTCGCGGCTCGAGTCGGCAATAAAAACTTGTCCAGCGACACCCGCAAAGAACTCCGCGATCAATCCTTCCAAGGCTTAAACCGCAATCGTGCTGACTTAGCAGGACGCGGCGTTGAAAGCGGCGATGAAATTCGTAACTTAACCATAGTCACAGACACATCCAGCGGCATCCTGCTCGAATGTGTCCGCGAAGCTGGCAAGCTGAAAATCAAAGTCAATGATTCACGCTTCGACAAAAGCATGAACGTGCAATTCCCTCGAGCCATTCGCGCTGAAGGCGCAAAGTACATTGTTCAAGACCTAGAAACTTCCAATGATGGTACGTTCTACCGCGCCCTCGGCAGTATCAGCCGACTTGTACGCCCTGGCGAAATGGATACTTTCAGCGCCCCTCGCCGTTCCAATACAGTTCGCACAGGTAAAGCCAGCAGCGCTCCAGCTACTGCCGCCGACCTCGAAGTCACATCTGACACTACTGATGCAGTCTTGGTTCAATGCGTTAAGGAAGGCTCTAAGCTCCGCGCTCGAGTTGTATCCGATGGTTACGAACCAACTTGGAACATGCGCTTCCCACGCTCCATCCGCGAAGATGGAATGCTTTATGTTGTAGATGAAGTCATGACTGCGCCTGATGGCAAATCATACATTGCTTGTGGCAAAATTAAACGCTTTGAACAGACTTAAAAAGTATCAACAATAGCTGCTTCATTTTTTTCTGACCACTCAACATGGTCAGAATTCTTTTGCTGGTGGTGTGATGCCAGATTGAGGAAGTTCGTAGAACTTCTTGACCCTTAGAGCAGCACCTATCGGGCTTGGGTCGCTTCCCGAGCAAAGCGAGTGTCAACAAATACTGTCTTCATGTAGATACTATGCAATCTGCGCTTTTTGTGGATTGCATAGTGCCTGTCAAAGACAGTATGAAATGCCATTTTGGTTAAATAAAATAATCAGCCCAAATGGTAACAACAGTTCAGGCTTCGACCAGTGGCGCGTAATCGTTGGGGTTGTCAAAACCAGCCAGCCACGCCGCCGCTTGATGGCAAGACTTGGTGGTTGGTGGCACTCGCAGCACATAATTTCGTTGGGTGCTTGGGCAAATCACCCACACCGCAACAAAATCCTCATCGCCTTTGAATGGAACTTTAAGGAGTTTTCGTGTGCCACCGGCATCTTTGTCGGTGTCCAACACCTGTGCATTGACTTGCTCGAGAAAGGCTTCGTAACCCATGCGCTCGAGCTTAACGCGGCGCAACTCGAGGTTTTCAGTTTCCATGATTTCATTTGCAGTGATGCTCTGCGGTTCAAAGGCAATCCGGGGTTCAATGCTGACCCCGCGCCAACGAAGTTTGAGGTTGCTCTGCTCGAGTTGCACAATTCCAGTATCGGCAAGGTCAAGCCATGAGCTGATGTTCAAACCCTTTGGCAGAGCTTCAATGCGCTCACAGCCCGCTAAATCCAGTTGTGCCAATTGCCCTAACCAATCGGGTAAGGCTTGCAGCCGTGTGCAACCGCGTAAAGTCAGATGCCCAATGCCAATGTTGCCACGTTGAGGGAATTGCTCGAGATGCACGCAGCCCGTTAAATCCAAGAAGCTGCTGTCAATGCCTTCTGGCAACTGACGCAAAGCAATACATTCACGCAGCAGCAAAGAACCCACGCGCAGATTCTCGGGCAGGCGCTCGAGGTGTTCGCAGTTTGATAAGTCCAAGCGAAAACGCACCGAAATATCCTCGGGCAGCCTTGTGATGCTCAGATTTTGAGCATTCAGTTGATTGCAAACCAAACCCATGGGTAACTCGAGCAAATCAGTTTCACTCACATCAAGGCTGCTGCAAGTCAGGTTTTTAGGCAGAAAGCGAAGTTGCTTATTCTGTGCAAAGTTGAGATGTCCAAAAACCACCATGTTATCTGGTGCGTTTCCCTCGAGAATCAGTTGTTTGGCAGTATCGGCTGGTATCATGGCGTTTTCCTCGTTATCGGCTATTGAGAAGACGAAAGACAAAATGATTTTTTGAATCAATCCCGAACGGTCACAATGGCTTTGGGATGATACTCACGTTGCATCCAGTAACGGTAGAAACCCACCTCGAGCGCAATGGCACGGTGTTCTTCGTGGATGATTTGGGTGGGTTGCTTAATTTGCACAAAAGTCTGCCCATGGTGAACAAACAACTGTACCGCGTTTGGATTAGCAATGCGGTGACTGTGACCTGTTAATTCACCTCGAGCCAGTATTGCACCGTGTTCTTGTTTGGCATTGGCGGGAAGCTCTGGCACTTGCTGGAGCATCACATCACCGTGGCGGTATTGAATGGGTTTTTGAGCAAATGGGTTTGGGAATTTCATCTGGTATCTTCCTTTCTCGAGTGGAACTGAATTGAATTACCAGATTATGTTAGCAGCAAAATTAGTGGTTGTCAAATTGGGCTATGAGCATTGAGCTATGAGGAACAACATAAATTCACTAGCTCGAGAAGATACGCGGCTTGACTTTTCTCTTTTCTCTTTTCTCTTTTCTCTTTTCTCTTTCCTCTGCCCTTAATGCAGCACGATGTTCAGTAAATCATCAATCTCGGCTGCTCCAAGCGGATCGCCGCCGCGTTCAAAAGCGGCTTTGCTTTGCAAGAGCATGGCTTTTCGCATGGTCGGATTGGCTGCAACTTCACCAAGTCCTCGGTAAGCGCAGGCTTCGGCAATTTGATCGCCTGATAACTGGGCTTGCTCGAGGGCAATCGAAAGCCATTCCCTCGCTTCGACAAACTGCTCGAGTTTACCGCGAATGATGCCTTGTTCGTAGGCATTGGCACTGACCGCAAGTGGTGGATTCTCGAGCAGAGCAATCAGTTTGGCTTCTTCGGCAAAAACCTCGAGTGCCACAAGGTACTGCTCTGCCATGCGCTCAACCATGCCGCGTTGATGGAGCGCCACGTACTCGCTGCTCAGGTCTTGGCGGCTTTGCGCCTCGAGCCGCAGCAAATCGCACTCGCTTCTGGCTTCGTCAAAACGCCCTGTCCGAGCAAAAACATAAACCAAACCATGTCGGGCTTGATTGGCTAGGCTAGGCTCGAGTCTTGCCCGACGAAATTCCTGCTCGGCACGGGAAAAATCCTCGGCTTCAAAAAAATGCCATGCTCGAGCAATCAGGTTCATATACCCGGAATTGGTAAACCAAGGGCTTGGATGGCGCTGAGCATCCCACTGATGATTGGGCTGCGAACCGCAGATAGAATACCCGTGAATGACAACACCAAAAAGATAATCATAAAACCAAATGGGGTGCGGCTCATCCACTGTTCTAAGTTACTTAAAAAATCTTTGACTGAGCGATTTCCCACGGCAAACAAGGCTCGAGCGCCATCGAGGGGCGGAATTGGAAAAAGAAAAATAGCGCCTAAGGAAATACTGTTAAACGCGCCAAGCATGATGCCAACCACCAAGGAACGCAGGCTGTCATCAGAGCCAGCGAGTTGAGTTATCAACGCTGCAACAGTCATCAAGATAAATGCCCAAAGCAGCATCGTGATTGGTCCCGCCAGCCAAACAGCCGCTTCTTTGCTGTATTGACGATTGTACAAGCGCACTGGCACGGAAGCTGGAATGCCAAAACCAAAAATGGCTAACCAAATCCAAGAGAAACTATCCAAATGCAGGGTAGGATTGCTGGTACTGGTGAAACCGCGTTGTTTGGCTGTTGGGTCGCCAAAAGCATTGGCTAAGAGTGCCTGAACCACATTGTGCAGCACCAAGCCAAACGCCAGAATAAACAGCGCAATTAAGTACGCCAAAGGGTCTTGTCCGAGGTATTGAATAAAAAACATTTGCCCAAACTATCATGCCTTGAGTCTCGAGTTGCGGAGTTAAAGCTCAATCTTGCAAAATCCAGCAAAAGATGTATACTGTATACAATGTTAAGCCATGAACCACTGTTCGCCCGCCCGCAACTGGTGCGGAACGAAGTCTACGAGCATCTCAAGCTCGAGATTTTAAGCGGCGCACTCGAGCCGGGGGTGAAACTCGCAGAAATCCCCATTTCCGAGCGCCTAGGAGTCAGCCGCACACCCGTGCGCGAAGCTGTTCAACGCCTCGCCCAAGATGGCTTGGTGGAAATTGAAGCCAACAAAGGCGCGAAAGTGCGCGGCATCAGCCCCAAAGAAATCGAAGAAATCTACGCCGTGCGCGAAGTGCTGGATGGACTCGCTGCCAAGTTAGCCGCGCAGCACCGCAACCAAAAAGACCTGAAAATCATGCGAAGCGCCCTGCACAGCCTCGAGACTGCACCAATGGCAGCTTATACCGAACAAGTCAGCGCTGACCTCGAGTTTCACAATGCAATAGCTGTAGCCAGTAAAAACGCCACCCTCGAGCAGACCCTGAAAAGCCTCGGGCAGAGTGTGGCACGGGTGAAATTACTGACTCGAGAATCGAATCAAAGCAAAAGCACGTATGCCGCGCATCACGCGATTTTTGAGGCAATTGAAAACCAAGATGCCCAAGTAGCCGAACACGCGGCTCGAGAACATGTTCGGGTGTTTCGGGAAATGCTTTTAACAACGATTCGATGATTAAAGCGAGGAGAATTTAAGTATGCAATCAGTTAAGTACTCCCCCTCGCTTCGCTCGACCCCTCAAAGAGGGGTGCAAAGGGCAAGACCTAGAAGAAAATTGAGGGAGAAACGCAAGGAACGAGCGTGGGGGAGTGCATCAAAAACAGTTCGGAACAAGCAAAAACCAAAAAACACTTTTAACCTTTTTGACTTTTAACCTTTTCACCTTCAATCCCTTTCAGGAGCATCATGATTGACCAATACTACCGTTCAACCGTTCTCGGCATCGCCAATGCTGAACCAATCAAGAACCTTATGCAAACCAAGGGTTACAGCCTTGCCAAGCGATTTGTGGCGGGAAATGAACTCGAGGATGCGATTAAAGCTGTGGAAACACTCGAGCAGGAAGGGGTTCATGGCATTCTGGATTTACTTGGCGAGATGATAAGCACCAAAGAGCAATCTGATCCTTTTGTACAGAAAATCCTCGAGATTTTCCCAGCGATTAAGGAAAAAACCTTTCCCAAGTATGTTTCGATTAAACTCTCGCAATTGGGTTTGGATGTCTCAGCAGAATTGGCGCTCGAGAATGGGCGAAACATCTTAAAAGCGGCTCAGGAAGTGGGTTCTTTTGTTCGGGTGGACATGGAAGACAGCCCTCGGGTGGATGCGACACTCGAGGTTTTCCGCACCTTACGCACTGAGTTTGACAATGTTGGCTTGGTCTTACAAGCCATGCTCAGACGCACGGAAAAAGACTTGGAGGGTTTAAGCGACCTCAAGCCCAATTTACGAATTGTCAAAGGCGCGTATCTCGAGAACAAAGACGTGGCATTTCCAGAAAAAGCGGTGATAGACCATCAATACCGCCGACTGGTCTACGCCAACCTCGAGAAAGGGAATCACACTGCCATTGCCACGCACGACCATGTGATTATTGACGACATGAAGCGCTTTGCCGAGAAAAGCAACATTCCGCGTTCGCAATTTGAGTTTCAATTGCTGTACGGTGTGCGCCGCGATTTGCAAAAGCAATTGGCAGCCGAAGGGTACACGGTGCGGGCATACATTCCATATGGGCATGATTGGTATGCCTATTTCTCGAGGCGAATTGCTGAGCGCCCAAGCAATGCCTTGTTCGTGCTGCGCGGTATGATTGGCGGATAATTGAGTCGTGTCGTAACTGCGACACTATATGTTCTCGAGCGCTTAGAAACCAAACTCGAGTAAAGGACGTAGAGTACCTTATGAACACTTTTACTTTCAAAAAGAACTTTGCACCGCTTTGGTTAGCTGCTTTTTTGCTTGCACTGGTCGCGGTTCTAAGCC
>JAAFJQ010000136.1 GCA_013298185.1 Deinococcales bacterium | reverse complement strand
GGCTGCGAGGTTGATTTCTCGGACATGGCTTTGCATTTCATAATCGAGTTGCGAAATGCCCGTGGCATTAAAAGTATTGGTGCTGATGATGTCCGCACCAGCCTCGAGATACGCTTCGTGAATGCCTTGAATCACATCGGGGCGAGAAATGGAAAGCAAGTCGTTATCGCCAAAGAGGTTCAGGACACTCGAGAAACTGGGATGACGGAAATCTTTTTCATGCAGGTTGTGCTGCTGAATCATTGTTCCCATTGCGCCATCCAAAACCAAAATGCGCGACTCGAGGAGGGATAAAATGTTATGAGGCACTTTGTTCACCTAAATGTGGGAGTTTTTGTTGCAGAATTTCGAGTAGAGATTCTTGGTCTTTTTTGGAAATCACAAATCCCATAGATTTAGGAAAAAAAGGTATGGGATTGTCGTACTGAAATTGAAAAGTTCTTTGAGTTTTGCTTAGAAATTTATATTCCGTAATTTTATTCCAAGATATAAAGTTATCACTGATACTTATTCCATTTTCATATAACTTTATAGGAAATCTAAGATAAAAAAAGGCATAAATTCCAAAAATAATACCACTTATTGGAATTCCAAATTTATTTAAAAAACTAATAAAGTTTAATTGATTACCATCCAAAAAGTATGAAATTCCAGAATATATAGAAAATGGTTGTACAATAAATTGAAGTATACCCAAATAATAAATTGATTTACTTGCTTCATCTATTTCAAATATATGCAAAATTTTTCCTTTTTTCTCTCTATTTGATATTTTTAAAATTACTGTAAAAAATATAAATATAAAGAAAAAAATTGAAATATAAGCAGAGATATTATTTCTGTTACCAAAAATAATAATTATTGAGGAAAAAAATAAAATAAATAATAAAATAAGTACAAAAAAAATTATATTTTGCTTTGCATAATCATTTCCAAAATTACTTTTCAGATATTCATTTACTGCAATTCCACCTACAATACAAGCAACAATGAAAAGGGCAATTAAAAAATAAGATAAAATCATCGGCACTCCTTGTTAAGCGATTTTCAGAACATTTTGCGAATTTAATTTCGCCTCGAGTTGTGTTTTCATAACCTCGAGTTCTAGCTTGGCTTCGGCTTGCAGCCCAAGCGCTTCTGCTAAGCCAATGGCGTTGGTACAAAACCGCTTCTCGAGAAAAACCAGCATTTAAGAATTGTAACACCGCCCATTATTCATTGTCCTCGAGTCTGCCTAGTCGAGTTTCAAGTTCCTCAATGCTCGGCAGAGCCGTTTCTAATTCCTTGGGTAATTGCTCAATCAGTTGGTACTCGGACACACCCAAAGGCAAGTTCATGTTTTTCAGGGCGTACTCCGCCACAAGTTTATTCTTGGTTTTGCAGAGCAGCAAACCAATGGTTGGGTTATCGCCTTCGGTTCGCAATTCACCATCCACGGCTGATAAGTAAAACCCAAGTTTGCCTGCATCTTCGGGGGTGAATTCTCGAGCTTTGAGTTCGATCACCACGTAGCAATGCAGTCGGACATGGTAAAAGAGTAAGTCAATGTAAAAGTCTTGTCCGCCAACTTCGAGGTGGTATTGATTGCCAAAAAAAGCAAATCCTGCGCCTAATTCCAACAAGAATTTTTTCAGATGCTCGAGTAAACCATGTTCAATTTCACGCTCGAGGGCTTTGTCGTGCAAGCCCAGAAAATCAAAGTTATAGGGGTCTTTCAGTAAATTTTGAGCCAAGTCAGAAAGTGGTTCGGGCAGTGTTTTTGAAAAATTGGTGATGGCTTGTCCTGTGCGCTGATGCCAAGCTGTTTCTATTTGATGCTCGAGAATGGATCTGCTCCAACCGTTTTCAAAGGCAGCTTTGATGTATGTTTGACGCAGTTCAGGGGTTTTGCATTTGTCCAAAATGACGCAATTGTGAAACCAAGGCAATTGTCCAGCAACCTGCTGGACAAATTCAACATTGGGGTACACCAATGCAAATGCCCTCATGTACAACAGATTGGTTCTCGAGAATCCCTTCATGTCTGGAAAAGCTGTTTTCAAATCCAGCGCGAGTTGTTGGACGACTTTTGCACCCCAACCTTTGGTTTGTTGCGCCTCGAGGATGCGTTTGCCAATTTCCCAATACAGCACAATCAGTTCTTTGTTGACTGCCAAAGCTGCCCTTGTTCGGGCTTGTTGGACTCTGGTCTTTAAGTCCTCGAGCAGCATTTCATAAGTTGGTACACTGTTGTTCACACCCACCACTCGAGCGGAATGTCTGGAAACTCGAGCGCGGTCACAACTTGCCCTACTTTATACTTGTGCGTCTCGAGGTAGTCTTCTCCATCTGGTTTTCGATTGACGAGAAGTTGATTGGTGTGTAAATTCCAAATCCAGTATTCAGGTATTTGATTGCGGGCGTAAGCTCGGAGCTTTTCGGTCTGGTCGCGCTCTAAGGTTGAGTCTGAAACTTCAAAAACCAACAGTGCATCGGCAGAAGTTGGGTTTTGGTCATCGTAAAGTGTTTCTGGAAGGCGAAGCAGTGCCATATCGGGTTCAACAAAATCAGGTGGCGGTGATAACAAAACCAAAGGTAACTGTGGGGATATAACCGCTTTATCTGTGAAAACTTCACTAAATATTCGATTCAAATGCCGAATGGCTCGAGCATGTTTTGGTCCTTGCATTCCTTTCACAAATAACTCTCCATTCAATAATTCAACGTGTTCAGATGCAAATAATCCCATTTCACTCATCTGCTCAAATTCAGCAAAAGTGAATCGCCTTCTGGTGATTTCGAGATGCGGAACAGTTTTGGTTTCTCGTTCCAAGGTCAGGGTCATGCTTAGATTGTAGCACTGCTCTGTTCTTTGATTATCAAAAAATACTGGATGCGCTTATCGCTTGCTCGAGCAAGTCCAGCACATCAATTTGGGCTGCCCAGTGCTGGCTGTACTCGAGGTCAAGGTCTGGATTAAAACGCAGCAATCCTAAAATGTCTCGCCATTGCTTTTCGCTGGTGCAATCAGTGGCTTTGTACCACTCGAGTTTCCCAAGTAAAACATCTTCGACGCGCATAAAAGCTGGAATGGTTGCTGTTCGTCGTTGCAAAGCCACACGATCATACTCGCGTGGTTTTTGGGTAAAGAAATCTAATTTGATGCCTGTTTCCAAATGCACAGCGTTAAAACTTGAGTTTCGTTCGAGGGCTTCTGCGATCATTTCAGGGTCAATGTAAAAATCTGTTTTCATCGCTTCGACCAAGGGTTTGATCTGCTTTTTACTCAGCGTTACAACAATATCAATGTCGTTGGTGGCGCGGTTTTCACCAAATTTTGAGCTGGCAACTGAGCCAACAATTCCGTTTTCAATACCCATTTCCTCGAGTATTTGGCTGACTTGGTAGACGACCATTTCAAATTCGTTGATACTCATGTTTTGTCTTTGGCTTCTAAGGCTTGTCTGTAACCTTGAGCGAGGGTTTCGCCATAATTGATTCGTACCCATTCGATTTTCGCTTCGATTTTTGACATATTCCGCTCGAGTTCGGCTCGAGATAAATTGATCAGGTATACAGATTGGGCAATGGCTAAACGCATTCGTTGCTCTGGTGTTTTGACACGTAAAATCTCGAGTTGTTTTTTGGCAATACTTGGGTGGGTGTCGTTACCCAGAGCGACGGTCATATGAAAATTATAGCACCACCTCTCTTGAACTATTCTCGAGTGCCTGAATTGAGTCTCTGACCCTAAATCTCGTGGTGTTTTGGTACAGTCACAGGTAGCTGTTTTAACGTAAAACAAAGCGTGAAACGATTACTGGTTATTTTCTTGTTGTTTTTTGTCTCCTGTGCGCCTGTGGCTCGAGACCCAAATGCACCCTCAGCGGCGGATGTTCCTCCCGCACCGCGCATGGCAGGCATGACCTCGAGTGCTTACGTGGTTTTGGCGGGTGAACGGGTTTATTATGAAGTTGGTGGAACTGGAACGCCTGTGGTTTTTGTGCATGGCATTGGTGCAGGCAATTCAATGCACTTGTACCGTCAGAACACATTGGCACTGAGTAAACAGCATCGCGTGTATGCTTTTGATTTTCCGGGTTTTGCCCGTTCAGGCGCTCGACCTATTCAGTACACCAACGAACTCTATGTGCAGGTTGTGCGTGAATTCTTGCAGAAAGTGGTGCGTGAACCAGCCGCTGTCATCGGCGGAAGTTATGGCGCGGACTATGCCATTCGTGTTGCCGCCGAAAGCCCTGAGCTGATTACAAAACTTCTTTTGGCGAATCCAAGCGGTTATGGCTTTTCCGACGAAGCCAGAGCCGCGCGTGGCTCAGACCCATTCCGCCGCAACCCGAGCTTATTTGATCAGTACAGCACCACTCCTATTGGGCTGTTTTTGTTTCAGGTCTTAAGTGGTGAGGGTGGCTTAAATTTTTTCTTGTTCAACACCGTGTACTTAGATGGCAACTTGGTTACGCCTGAACTGACGCGCATTTACCAGCAGAATCTCGAGGGGGCAAATAAAGCCTTTGCACCATTTTCGTTTTTTGCGGGGATGCTCGCCCAAGATGTCAGCCCATACTGGGCAAAACTGAAACAACCAACGTATTTGGTTTGGGGTAATGAGGATGTCTTTACACCAATTTCTGAAAGCCGTTATTTTCTCGAGGCACGCCCTGTGCCGATGGCAGTAGTACGCGCCCGTGCCGTGCCTTACGATGAGGTGTTTGAAAAGTTCAATAAAATTGCTTTGCAGTTCTTCAAATAGGCAAAGGAATTGAGCGTTGTAGGGCAGCCAAAATCTCCTCGAGTCTGCTTGGTCGAGTTCTCAAGTTCTTCATGGGTACAATCATCTGATGAGCATACCCAACCGATTCTCGAGCGAAATTGATCCGTTTGTCTCGAGCGGCACATACCCAACTCGGGAAGGTAATCAAGTACAGCTTTTGATTGATGGCGAACCCGCCTTTTGGCGCGTCTGCGAGGCGATTGAATCAGCCAAACACAGTGTTTGGGCAACGATTACGTTTATGTGGGCTGCTTTTAGAATGCCAGACGGGCGAGGCACAGCGCTCGAGGTACTTGACCGAGCAGCCAAACGCGGCGTGGATGTTCGTTTGATCTTTTGGCGACCCGATGAAACAACTTCGCATCACTTCAAAAATGCCTTTTGGGGTTCTCGAGAACAGTTTGCACTACTCGAGCAAAGCCAGCCCAAGGTCAGTATCCGTTGGGATTGCGCTGCAAAAGGATATTGCCAACATCAAAAAACGTGGCTGATTGATGCAGGTTTTGACGGGCAAACCGCGTTTCTTGGTGGGCTGAACCTCAATCCAAATTCAATGGTCAAACCCGGTCACCACGGCGAAGGGCAGAACCACGATGTTTATATTGAACTTGTTGGTTCAGCCGTAGCCGACGTGCAGCACAATTTTGTTCAACGTTGGAATGAAAGCAGTGAACGAGAAATCAAAGATGGTTCTTGGGGGCATTTAGCAAACACCAATCTCGAGTTTCCACAGCAGCTTCCAGCCGCACGGGGAAATACCATCGTTCAGATTCAGCGCACCATGCACAGTCGGCGATATTTCGACAATCACGCGCCAGTTGGAAGCAAGCCATTTCCAATTATTGAAGGCGAACATACCAATTTTGTGCAGTATTGCTCTGCCATAAACTTTGCCAAGCGCAGCATTTACATTGAAAATCAGGCACTCGAGGTTGTAGAAGTCATAAAAGCCTTGCATCAAGCCCTCGCTCGAGGGGTCGAAGTGGTGGTGCTGCTACCAGTAAAACCAGATGTGCTGGTCTCCCCTACCGAGGCACAACAAGCCATGCTCGAGGCTCGAGCAGCTTTGGTCGGGTTTGAAAACTTCACACTGGCAGGAATCGCTGGACTTAGCACAGATGGTCTTCGCAAACCCGTTTGGGTACATTCCAAGCTGATGCTGATTGATGACACTTGGGCGACCATCGGCTCGGCGAATCTGCACCGTTGGTCCATGTTTGGCAACAGTGAATTAAATGCCGCTATTTTTTCACCTGAAACGGTTCGTGGTTTTCGTGTGGCACTGCTCGAGGAACACTTGGGTTTGGACACGTCTCTATTAAGCGATATTCAAGCCTTGCACCTGTTTGGAAAGATTGCTCGAGACAACCTCAATCGGTTTTTATCGGGAGGTCATGCTTGGCAGGGGCTGGCGATTGAGCTGGATGCGTTGACATATGCGAGCAAGAATCCCAAGGGTTGGTAAATAAAAAACTGGAGCAAAGCCTAAGCCTTGCTCCAGTTGAGTTCGAGAGATTTACTCGCCTGATTTCTCTTCTTTTTTGCCACCCAAGCCAAATTGGGCGAACAAATCAGCGTAGACATCACCGAGTTTGGTGGTGACTTTTCCGCCGCCAGCGTCGGCATTGGCAAGGTTGCTCGAGTTGCTCGAGTAATCGTAATCAAACTCGCGCTTCTTGCCACCTCCACCTCCACCACGTTGGTTGTTGAATCCTTTGTTGCGTGGGGCTTGGTCACCAGCAGTTGCGGCGGCTGGCATTGGTCCACCCAAGGCGCGTTTGCGACTCAGGCTGGCACGTTGATCCACTGGGTCAATGTTGAGAACCACAGCTTCGACTTCGTCGCCTTTCTTGAACAACTCGGCGGCATTGGTAACGCGCTCGTTGGCAAGTTCGGAAATGTGAATCAGACCTTCGATACCATCTTCGATTTCGATAAACACACCGAAATCGGTCAAGCCTGTAACCTTGCCTTTGACTGGTGTACCTGGTGGGTACTTGGCTGGCAGGGCGCTCCATGGGTCTGGGGTGGTTTGGCGCATACCCAAGGAGATACGGCGATCCTTGGTGTCCATACGAAGCACCACGGCTTCGACTTCGTCGCCTTCTTTGAGGACTTCGTTCGGGTGACGCACGCGCTTGGTCCAGCTCAGTTCGGAAACGTGAATCAGACCTTCTAAGCCAGACTCGAGTTCGACGAATGCACCGAAGTTGGTCAGGTTCGTAACCTTACCCGTAACGCGCTGACCGATGGTGAATTTCTCCATTGCAGCCGTCCAAGGGTCTTGCATCAGGGCTTTCATCGAGAGGTTAATGCGGTCACGGTCGTTGTCCACGTCCATGACTTGCACCTTGACGGCTTCGCCGAGCTTCACGACTTCTTTTGGATGTCCAAAACGAGCAAAAGTCAATTCGGAACGGTGAACCAAGCCATCCACGCCACCCAAGGAAACAAAGACACCGAAATCAGTGATTTCAACAACTTTGCCCTCGAGAATGCTACCGGGCGCGAGACGTTCGATGGTCTCGAGCTTGGCTTTGTTCTTTTGTTCTTCGATGATGGCGCGGCGTGAAATAATCACGCGGTTGCGCTTGCGGTTCAGTTCAATCAGGCGAACCTCGAGTGGCTGCCCGACAAATGGAGTCAGGTCATTGATGCGACGCACATCGAGTTGGCTGGCGGGCAAGAAAGCACGCACCCCTTCGATGTTGGCAACCAAACCACCTTTGACTTGTTCTTCGATATGAACAACAATGCCAATTTGGTCTTTGACAGCTTGCTCGAGTTTGCGCCAGCCACGGTCTTGTTCAGCCCGTTTTTTGCTGAGGATAATCACACCGTTGGCAATATCAGAGCGAACCACGTAAGCGTCGAGCTTATCGCCGGCTTTGAATTGCTCTTGGGCTTGCTCGAGCGTCAGGGCTTCTTCGGACAGTTGATTGAGTGGGATTAACCCTTCAATTTTTGCGCCGACATCCACGCTGACACCTTCTGAACCAACGAACACCACTGTGCCGGACACCACATCACCACGGTTCAATTCTGAAACGCGGTTCTCTTCGGATGCAATCACATCCTCCATGGTCATGGCAGGGTATTCCTCGGCTGCGGGTGCAGCCACAACAACTGGTGCAACTTCTGGTGCAGCCACTTCTGTTACTTCTACGTTACTTGGGGTTGCTTCTGCAACCGGATTGTGAGCCGTGTCTTCCATTCCGAATTCCTCCTAAGGATTCTTAGCACTCCCTAGAGAGACCTCTGTAGAGAACGCAACCTTGCAAGTTTACTGCAAAAACAAAATGTTGTAAAGGGCGAAAATCACGCACAGCGCAAAAGAGTTCTCATTTTCAACAATGCAAAAAATCTCCTCGAGAACCGCAAAAAAAGAACCACCAAAAAATGTCGCAAAGGGATTTACTCAAGGTTCAACATGAAAAAACGTAATGCGTCACGTACTCCCCCTCGCTTCGCTCGACCCCTCAAAGGGGGGTGCTGGGGTTAAGGAATTTGGCTTCTCGAGCCATAAACTGAAACGAATATACAGTCCGAACCTCTCTCCCTGCGCGAAGCGACCCTGCCCGTCAGGTGCGTCTTTGGGTCAAGAAGCGCGTTTTTTGACAGCCACAAATCGAGCGAAGCTCGTGGAAACGCAGGAATACAGGAAAAAAGAGTCCAACAGGGTGACGAAGTCAGGTGAGGGGCTGACCGATTGCAATTCTGCGTGTAATGAAAGGTTTTTGTTTTTGAATGAGTGCCACTAAGAACCCCAAACAGAAATCCTGACCTCGAGAAAAACCCTACAGGAAAATACCGAAAACATTGTCCAGTAAGCCTCTTTCCTCTTTCCTCTTTTAACTTTTAACTTTGTCGGAGACAATCACCATTGCCTAACCACGGCACTTATGCTACACTCCCGAAGTTTGACCAAATTTGGTCTCGAGATTACGTGTTTTTTGAGAGAGGTTCTTATGGCAAAGTCCTGTGCAGTCAGTGGTAAATCAAGTATCGTCATCAACACCGTTACCCGTCGTGGTAAAGCCAAAGCCCAAGGTGGCGTTGGTAAGAAAACCACTGGTATTTCCAAGGTTCGTAAGTATGCTAATTTGCAAAAGAAAGTCGTTGTTGTCAACGGCGAAAAGCAAACCATGTGGCTTTCGACCCGTGCGATGCGTAAATTGCCAACCAATTGGGTTGTGGTTGGAAAGTAAGGTCAAAGGTTAAAGTTAAAAGGCGAAAGGGTTGTTGACCTTCGCCTTTTTGCTTTTGGTTGCCTTAAACTAAAATGATGTCTGATTCGCAGCGTTTTCCTCATGACCACTCGAGTCGGTTGGTGGATGTGTCCAACCTCTCGGTGAACTATGGGCAAACCACGGCGCTCGAGGGAGCGAGTTTTCATTTGTGTCCTCGAGAATTTGTGGCGATCATTGGACCAAATGGCGCGGGGAAGAGTACGCTCCTGAAAGCCATGCTTGGTTTGGTGGCGTTTCGTGGGACGGTGCAATTTGCACAAAATCTGCAACCCAAGCCAACCGAGCAAATTGCTTATGTGCCGCAAGCTCGAGCCTTGGATTGGGCGTTTCCACTGACCGTTTGGGATGTGGTGATGATGGCTCGAGTTCGCCAAATTGGTTGGTTGCGCCGAGCCAGCCAAGTAGACCGTGAAATTGTGATTCATGCCCTCGAGCGAGCTGATTTAATGGA
Source organism: Deinococcales bacterium (assembly GCA_013298185.1). Lineage (GTDB taxonomy): Bacteria > Deinococcota > Deinococci > Deinococcales > JAAFIG01 > JAAFIG01. Next base: position 1,365 of record JAAFJQ010000136.1, on the reverse strand, counting down.
TTTACGAACACGCTCGATTCATGATTTGTCAGGTGGGCAACGGCAACGGGCGCTGCTGGCTCGAATGATGGCTCGAGAAGCCAAGTTGCTTTTCTTAGACGAGCCATTTCATGGGGTGGACACACCAACCCAAAATCGAATCCTCGAGTTATTAGAAGCCGAACGCCAAGCTGGAAAAGGGATTCTGATGGTCACGCACGATCTCGAGGCAGCTCGGAATTGGTGTTCGCATATTCTGTTGGTCAACCAAACCGTGATTGCCTCGGGCAAACCCGAGAAAGTCTATACACCAGAAAACATTGCCCGAACTTTCTCGAGAGGCGCATCATGAATTGGTTGCTCGAGCCGTTACAATTTGAATTTTTCGGGCGGGCTTTGATTGGGGTTGCCATGATTGCTGTGCTGTGCGGCGTGATTGGAACATTTGTTGTGCTTCGAGGCTTGTCGTATATCGGTGATGCGATGGCACATGCGGTTTTTCCGGGGATTGTGGCAGCGTTTTTGCTGAAAATAGACTATTACTTGGGCGGCGTGATTGCCGCCGTTTTTACTGCCTTGGGCATTGGTTGGGTGACAAAACAAAGCGGCTTAAAACAAGATGCCGCCGTTGGCACGGTCTTTGTCGGCATGTTCGCACTTGGAATCGTGCTGCTCTCGAGAACCAATTCGTACAGCACTGACTTAACGCACTTATTGGTCGGCGATCCGCTCGGGATTGCCCAAGAAGATTTATTGGCAACTGGTGGATTTACGCTTCTGATTTTAGGAGTTTTATATGTTATCCGAAAAGAACTGATTCTGGTTGCCTTTGACGAAATCGAAGCTCGAGTAATTGGTTTGCCTGTCCAGAGACTCAATGCCTTTTTGCTGGTGTTGATTGCGCTGACTGTGGTTTTGGCAATCCAAATGGTTGGCACAGTTTTGGTGGTTAGTTTGCTGGTGACTGCCGCCAGCTCAGCACGAATGCTGAGTAAGCGTTTGCCTTCAATGATGATGCTTGCAAGTTTATTTGGAGCTTTGGGCGGAGTGGTTGGGTTGTACCTCTCGTATCACTTTGATGCTCCTGCTGGGGCAACAATTGTGCTGGTGAATACGACGTTTTTTGTGTTGGTTTTACTTTTCAAACGCAAGTGACTTTGCTCGAGATTCTTAGGGATAGTAGCGAAGTGATGCTCTCACAAACTTCCCCAGCCTCGCTTGTCTTGACCACAGACGCGCACCTTGTAAGTTAATAATAGGAGTCATACCAAGTTAAGGTGTATACTCTTGTATGACACGACCAAGATTACAACTAACCAACCATGCAAGCCTCGAAGAACTCGAACAAGGCTACCGTCAAGCCAAAGACCCCATCGAAAGAAGCCA
>JAAFJQ010000135.1:6852-10959 GCA_013298185.1 Deinococcales bacterium | reverse complement strand
TATACTCGAGCTGATGAACATTGACATGACCCTCGAGAAGGTGTTTCGCCTCTCGTCCTTTCGTGTCGGGCAGCGAGAAGTAATCGAAGCTGCGATTGCTGGACAAGATGTACTTGGTGTGATGCCCACAGGTGCAGGTAAAAGCCTGACCTATCAATTACCTGCTGTGCTTGCCAATGGTTTAACTGTGGTCGTTAGTCCGTTAATTGCTTTGATGCGCGACCAAGTTGCGGGTCTCGAGAAACTTGGGGTGCAAGCGCTGGCACTGCATTCTGGTTTATCCGAAGATGAACAACAAGAAGTCCTGAAGAAAGCCGCAAAACTGAAGATGTTGTTTCTTGCCCCAGAGCGGCTGCGTTCAAAAGCCGTTCTCGAGCAGTTGCAGCCCACCAAAATCGCTCGTCTTGTGGTGGATGAAGCCCACTGTGTTTCCCAATGGGGGCATGATTTTCGCCCAGATTACCAGCTTCTTTCCGAGGCTCGAGCTGCGTTGGGCAATCCGCCCGTCACGGCAGTCACAGCCACGGCGACCAAAGCCGTGCAGCAAGATATTGTGGCTTCGCTTGCACTCAAAACCCCATTTACCTTGGTGACTGGTTTTCACCGCTCGAATTTGGCGTATCGGGTGCTGGATGTGCTGGGTGATGGCAGCAAAATCGAGGCACTACGCGAATTGCTGCTGCGTTTGCCCAAGCCCGGGCTGGTGTACGCTGGGACGCGCCGCCAAGCCGAGGATTTAGCGCTCGAGTTACGCACTTGGGGCTTAAAAGCCAGTTGTTACCATGCTGCTCTCGAGCCAAGCGCCAGAAATGCTGTTCAGGATGCTTTTAAGCACGGTAAACTCGAGGTCGTGATTGCCACCAATGCCTTTGGTATGGGTGTGGATAAAAAAGATGTTCGCTTTGTGATTCATTATTCGATTCCGGGGACTTTAGAAGCCTATTACCAAGAAGCTGGGCGGGCTGGCAGGGACGGCAAACCAAGTCAGTGCTGGTTGTTGTTTGACCCCAAAGACCGTGAACTCCAAGCGCATTTTATTGAAACCAGCACCCCAAGCCAGCTCGAGTTAAAACGCCTCTGGGCGTATTTTCATGCAGCTCGAGATGACAATAACCAAATTTCAATTCGGGTCTTTGATTTGGAGCGAAATTTGCAAATCCCAAGCAATAAAATTCGCGTGGCGTACCAACACCTCGAGACAATAGGCGCACTTGAGCGACTTGGCGCACAAGGCGGTTTTCTTCGCGCTAAAATTGCGCTTACTCCGCCAGATTTTAAGGTCAAAGCCCTTGAAGCCTTAAAGCGCCAAAAGACCCTGATGCTCGAACAGATGCTGGGTTTTGCTGCCAACCCACAATGCCGCGCCCGGAGCATCCTCGAGTACTTTGGTGAGACTCCAAGTTTTGACCGCTGCGAACAATGTGATGTCTGTGTCGCTAACCCTGTGCCAACTTGGACGCGGCGCACCTTGGAGCATCTGCGTGGTGTGAAATCCGATTTTTTCAAGAAACCCAATTTGGTACGCATTGCCAAAGAAGTCAGTCCAACTTGGACCAACCCAGAAGTTGAGCGTTTGCTCGAGCAAATGCGATTACAAGGTTTTCTGGATGGCACGCAACTCCTAACTACCAAAGCCCTTGAACTGCTCGAGCAAGCCCCAGTGCAAATTCAAAAAGAAGTCACCCTCGAGATTCCCGATGCCGTGCTGACCGATTACCGTGCAGGTCTGAGCTTTGCTGAACTCAGCAGCAAACATGGTGTGCATCAAAACGCGATTGCCAAGCGCTTAGAACGCGCCCTCGAGAAAGGTGAACTCGAGCCGAACCAATGTGTTTCGCCCGTGCGACTCGAGCAGGTGCGGCTGGTGGCAGAAGAAATTGGTTTCTCGCCGCTTTCTAAACTCAGTGCTGCACTGCCAGAACTCAGTCAGCTCGAGTTAAAAGCCGCTCGGATGTTACTCGGTTAGACCTTAAAAGTCTCTTCGATGTTCACCACAAAGGCAATTGCCCCACCAACCGGAACTTCAACGGGTTCTGACAACATTGGTTCGGGTTGCTCAGCCACAGGCGCGGTCGGCATCACCAGACGTTTTCTCGAGCGACACGTTTCTTTGACCAGTGTTTTCACGGTTTCTAAGCGTTCTTCTTCGACACCAATTAAAAGTGTTGTGTTGCCCTCGCGCAAAAAACCTCCTGTACTGGCAAGTTTTGTTACCTCGAGGCGTTCTTTGCCTAGGGCTTTCACCAGTGCATTGGCATCGGTGTCTTGGACAATTACGACAATCAGTTTCATGGCGCAGAGTGTAGCAGAGGAAGGGGAAAGAGGAAAGAGAGAGCGGTAGGGTGAGCTTTGCCCACATCATCCACTTTCAGTCGGTAGGCAGAGCCTACCCTACAAAATGCTCGAGCCAAACGCCAAGAAAATTGCCTTCGCCCTTCCTTAATTCTTTTAACTCAAAGTAATTCGCATGGCTCGGTCTAAAAGCTCGAGTTTTGCCTGCTTCCAAACGAGCTTAAAATGCTCGTGCTGGACTTGTAAATCCCCTGTTCGGTTGACACTTGGGGCATTGGCTAATTTGACGTAGACTTGGTTGATGTGCATTGGATTTGCTGCACCAAAGGTCAGGCTGGGTGCATCTAAGACCTCGAGTGAACCAAGCTGATCGCCGAGTCGCAAATAGCGGTTGTGTAGTACTTCGCCTTGCTCGAGGGCTTGCATGTTCATTGGGTCAAAGCCTTGCGGTTGGAGTGGGGTTTGGCTTTTGATTTCAAGTAAAAACCCAAAACCATCAAAGAACTCGGCGCGTAGCGCTTCGCGGTTGGCTTTCAGGGTTTCGATGTCTTGTCTGGCACGTTCACGTTCAAACTCGAGAATCGAGAAAGTCAGTGGGCGCTCAGGGGCGGTTTTGGCGATTGGTTTTAAGAGGTTATCGGGGTATTCGTTGTTTAATTCTTTCAGGGCTTGAGGGGCAAATCGGGTCAGTAACTCGAGCCATGCCCGACCTGTGCGGTAGGCTCGAAATCGAATTTGTTCTGGGGCAAAATCTTCTTCGCTGAGTTCAAAACTTTCTTCTTTGGCTCGAGCCTCAACAAAATAAGCACTGCCTTCTAAGCGCTCGAGTTCTCGCTCAAAGCGCTTGTGTCGCTCCTCGAGTTTGGCAAAGCGCGAAGCGCGGGCTTTCAGGGCAGCTCTGACCCAACCTAAATCTTGCTGGGCGATGGCTCGAGATAAGGCGCGGGTTTCAAGGCGGCGCATGGCGAGTAAATCTATATCCAGCATCGGGTAATCAAAAACCTCGAGTTCATTGGCGCTCCAGCGCGGGTACTGCATCCCTTGGTAGACATGAAAGGCTTCGTGAATCGCAAGCGCGGCTGCCGTGTGGTTGTCCAGTCCTTGAGCCATAACCGTGGCGGCTGGTAGAAACTCGAGTGTGCCTGTGCTGTTGCCGATAATCGTTTCGGCGCGTCCGTCCATGACGTGCCAATCCCATTCTGGTTCAAATGGCGCAGGTGGGTTGGGATGCCCAAAGGCGTAAGTGCGAGTTCCTTCCCAAACCAAAAGTGGTGTCTCGAGCGGTGCAAAGCCAGCCCATAATGGTTTTTTGCTCATCTCGAGAAAGGTTTGGTAAAAGACTTCGGGTTCAAACATTGTCTTTAGTCTACCTGTTTTGGTTTTTTTGTGAAATCAGAAGGAAATTTACTAAATAGAAAATTAAACTTGACAAATACTAAGTTTTGATTTACATTATTTTTAGTTGTACCGATTTCAAAAGGAGTCATTCATGGATCCATTCCGTCAACGCATTGAAAACCTACTCCGTCAAGGCAAAATCAGCCCAGAAGAAGCCAACAAACTGCTTCGCGCCCTCGAAGCCAACGGTGAAACCACCTCGGATGCACTCACAGGTAGCATCCCTGTGCCTCCACCGCCCAAAGTTGAAGTTGCCCCACCGCCGCCACCGCCCAAACCAGTCACACCGCCCCCACCCGCGCCGCCAGCCCCGCCCCAACCAAAAATCGAAGTGGTCGTCACACCAGCCCCACCCAAAACCAGCACCACCACCAGCCAAGCCACGCTTGGTGGCAACATCCAAAAACTCGAGGTGGT
>JAAFJQ010000135.1:0-6842 GCA_013298185.1 Deinococcales bacterium | reverse complement strand
TGCAAACTACAGTCCGTCTGACTATTTAGATATAAGCACAGACGGATATTATGGGTATCCAAGCCCCTCGGCTCTTGGTAGAAACACGGGGGTGCGGGCCGAACAGGCGGTGGACCCACCCGCGCCGCCAGCCCCGCCCCAACCAAAAATCGAAGTGGTCGTCACACCAGCCCCACCCAAAACCAGCACCACCACCAGCCAAGCCACGCTTGGTGGCAACATCCAAAAACTCGAGGTGGTCACCAACAGCGGCGATGTCAACATCGTTGGCGTGGCAGGCTTAACCCAAATCGAAGCCCATGCCAAAAACGGCACACTCGAGGCAACCAACACCAATGGCGTCGCCCGAATCGTGGCACACGGCAACCTCGAAGACCCCACCGAAATTGGCTGGCTGAACACCGTGATTAAAACCATTGGACGCGCCCTGCCCGTAGACCTCGAGGTACGAGTTCCGCAAAACTTAGCTCACTTAAGCGTTAATTTGGTGGCAGGCGACCTCGACGTGATTGGCATTCAAGGACATGTTGACATAGACATCAGCGCAGGCGACGTCACCCTCGAAGGAGCAACCAGTTTTATGGTCAACGCCAAAGCCGGTGACATCAAAATCAAAACCAAACTCGAGAACGGCGAATCCAGCGTCAGAGCCTTGGCAGGAGATGTCAACGTTGATTTGCTACCCGGCTCGAGCGTCGCCCTGAAAGCCAGCACCACCGCCGGAGATGTCAGCGCCAGAGGTTTTATCCTCACCCAAACCGAGAAGAAATTGGTCGGCGGCAGCTTAGAAGGCAGACTCGGCGCAGCTCGAGCCAAACTGAGTTGCTCTTTAACCGCAGGAGACTTGGATATTGTGGCAATAGACGGAACGAGTCAGTAAAGGGCAGAGGAAAGAGATAACCTGATGACGCGAAGCATTTTATGATGACGCGAAGCATTTTATGATGACGCGAAGCGTCTGGATAATGGAGATGGATACAACAAAGTGAATAAACGGATAACTTGAGAAACAACACATTTTGAGGAAAGGTTAAAGAGAAAAGAGAAAAGGCAAAATCTTAGTTGAGGGTGGCTGATTTCACCCTCTTTTCATCCTATTCGTTTCTCGAGCATCAATAAAGCTAGAAGCTAACAACTAGAAGCTAGTAGCTATACAAGGAGGAAATCATGAGCGAAATTGAACGGGTCTTAAACCTTGCCAAAGATGGCAAAATCTCGAGAGACGATGCAATTAAGTTGCTGCAAGCCTTATCTGCCAGCCTTAAAAAACTGCCAGAAAGCACTTGGGAGCGCTTATTTGCAATGATGGATGAAGGTATGAGCGCTGATGCGCTGGCTCAAGTTCTCGAGGCAGGCGAGGACGAAGAAGAAGAACCCAAGCGTGGCTTTCGGACAGGGGTGCGGATCAACGGCAAGGACGTGGGCAAAATTGTGCAAGAAGCCTTATCTCAGGCGGGTGTAACCAGAGGCAGCAAATGGAGTGGCAATTGGTCTGGGGATTGGAGCAGCCGTAACTCGAGTCCCAAGCCCAGTGGCACGGCTCGGCTGATCAGAATAGAAATCTCTACAGCACACGGCGATAATGTCAAAGTCAACATCCCGATTGGACTGGCGAATTTTGCGATTAAACTGATTCCTCGAGATGCCCAAGACACCATGGCAGAACAAGGCTTAGACATGGAAACCCTGCAAGAAATGCTGCGTGGCGACCTGCCAGATGGGGATTTGGTCAATATCTCAACGGCTCATGGCGATAATATTCGTATTACGATTCAATAACCACTTGGTATTTCGTAAGAAAAGTGGGTATAAAGGACAATCATGATACTTGACTTACCCACCCAATTCGCAGGCAGCAACGAAACACCTTTGGTGACAAAAATTGTCTTCCCAGAGTCTGGCGTGCAAATCGAAGGTACGTTTCGTTTGAACGAATTTGCACTGCTTGCCCCTGAACAACTCGAGTTTCTGCGCTTGTACATCAAAGTACGCGGTAACCTCAAAGAAGTCGAACGTATTTTGGGTTTGTCGTACCCAACCATCAGAGCGCGGTTTGATGGGTTATTACGGGCGCTTGGTTACGAACCAGAACTCGAAGAGGCAGACCCTCGAGAAGCGATTTTACGGGCGCTCGAGAAAGGCGAACTCGAGCCAAACGAAGCGGCTGAAAAACTCAAGAAATTGGGGTAAAAGCCACTGGCTTCTAGTCACTAGCTTCTAGCTAAAACAATAAAAAAGCCTTCTATGACAACGAATTGACCCCTAAACTGTAGGTGCGAGGCGTGCCTCGCACGCCGTGAGCTGCAAATCAAATCAATTTCACGTACAATGGACTGTTTATGTCCATCAATGCCCTGAGCGATTTTTTTACCTCCACCACTTGGAAGCGTGGTCAAGCCATTCGCAGCCGCGTCAAGAAAATCAAATACTCCAAAGATGATGAACTCGAGTTGCTGAGCGGTAAGGTCGGTGGCTCGAGCGGCGAGACATACGAAGTCGAAATTGTCATTAACCGAGATATTGATAATGACATTGATGAACTCGAAGCCGATTGCTCTTGCCCTGTCGGTTGGGATTGTAAGCACGCGGTTGCTTTGCTGCTCGAGGCGGTGGCTAAGGAGTATCTGCCGTTGGATGTGCCAGCTCCAGACCCTCTCGAGCGCTTAAAGAGCTTGAACGATAAGAAAACCGTTGGCAAAGTCGTGGAAATCATTCCGCCAAAGGTCGAACTTGACCGGTCACTGAATACTTGGTTCTCGAATGCGCCTAAATCTGGTCAGGTGGCTGAAACCGAAGCCAAACAAACCCTGCTTTTTTCTTTGGATGTGAAAAGTGGTGTGACCAAATACGAGATTTGGAGTGCCAAACTGAGTGCCAAAGGTTTAACGGACATCAAACTGTACCGCCTTCCGTATAGCCTCGAGCAACTGCCGAGTTATGCCAAGCGTGACCGTTCGCTCTTACAGGCTTTACAAGCCACTCAAAGCAGTCACGGTTACTCGAGTAATCACGAGTTTACCCTGACTGATTCGGATTTAACCGCGTACCTGCTGGAGCGTTTGCTGAACACTGAGCGTTGTTATTGGCGCAGTCCTAAACATAAAATTCTGCTACAAAAAGGCGCTGACCGTTCTGGGAAGCCCGCTTGGGTGGTCGAAGAGGATGGCTCGCAGCGCCCTGTGTTTCAAACTGAACCCGTTAGCCATGCGGTGCTGCCACTGACACCTGTTTGGTATGTGGATAGCATCAAAGGCGAACTTGGGCAACTTCTGAGTTCCCTCGAGCCGAAAGCCGCTAAGCACTTTGCCAGTTGCCCGCCAGTGCAAGCCGAAATGCTATTTGCTTTCCGCGATGCCCTGCGTCAGCGTTTCCCAACCATTCCAGAGCCGAATTTACTGAATGCCAAAGAAATTATTCTGCCTTGCCAAACGATTCTGACGCTCAAAACCCATAAAGCCACGCAGTCATGGCAGCAAGATTTGCATTACGCGGTTCTCGAGTACGAGTACGGCGATATTACCCTGCCCGAAGGTGATAAACGCGAACTCAGTTCGTACCACAACGGGATGCTTGAGCGAATCAAACGCGATTACGATGTTGAACGCAATGCCATCATGAGCCTTCAAGCCCTGAGTTTTAATAAGGCACTGCCGAACACCATTCCTAAAGTGCAGCACGCTTGGACACTCGGTGCGGGTCCGCGCACGTTTGAAGCGTGGCTCGATTTCTTGCATCGTTTTGCACCAACTTTGCGCGAACTTGGTTGGCAGATTTTTGAAGATGCTTCATGGGCGTTTCAGATTGCGGAAATCACCGATTGGTACGGCGATGTTTCCGATAACAACGATTGGTTTGGTTTGGAGCTTGGCGTGGTGATTGATGATAAAAAAGTCAGTTTACTGCCCATCCTAAGCGGCATGATTGAGCGTTTACCCAAGGATTTTACTTTAGAAAAACTCAAAGAATTACCCGATAAACATATTTTCTATGCCACCCTGCCCGATAAGCGAATGCTGGCACTGCCCGCCTCTCGAGTTCGTGCCGTGCTTGGGGTGCTGTTAGAACTGTATTCCGAGCGTCCTAAAGGAGCATTGCGCCTGAGTATTTTCGATGCAGCGCGTTTGCTCGAGCTTCAAGAGGCATTGCAAATGCGTTGGCATGGGGCAGACAGGCTGCTCGAGTTGGCGCAGCGTCTGCGCTCCTTTGCGGGCATTCAGAGCCTTGAAGCCCCAAGCACGCTCGAGGCGACCTTGCGCCCGTATCAACTCGAGGGTGTGGCATGGTTGCAGTTCTTGCGCGAGTATAACTTGGCTGGGGTGCTTGCCGACGACATGGGCTTGGGTAAAACCGTGCAGGCTTTGGCGCATATTCTGATCGAGCAGCAATCAGGGCGCTTAAAACAACCCGCCATGGTGGTGATGCCAACCAGCCTTGTCACCAATTGGCGACTCGAGACGCAACGCTTTGCACCGAGTCTAAAAGTAGCCATTCTGCACGGGCAATCTCGAGATCATAAAACCCTCGAGGGAGCGGATTTGATTCTCACGACCTATCCGATTTTGCTGCGCGACTTTGATAAACTCAAGAAAAAGAAATTCCACACCATCATCTTAGATGAAGCCCAGTACATCAAGAACTCCAAAAGCAGCACCGCTCAAGCCGCCAGCGCCCTCAAAGCCGAGCATCGTTTGTGCTTAACTGGCACGCCGCTCGAGAATCATCTTGGCGAGCTGTGGAGCATCTATAATTTTTTGATGCCGGGCTTTCTTGGCGATGACACAGCCTTTAAGCAAGCCTACCGCAACCCCATTGAACGCGGCGGCGACACTCACCGACGCGACCTTCTAGCGCGTCGCGTTCGACCATTTTTACTCCGCCGCAGCAAGCAAGAAGTTGCTAAAGAACTGCCCGAGAAAACCGAGATTATCGTGCCGCTCGAGTTAGAAGGTACACAGCGCGATTTGTACGAAACCATCCGTGTAGCAGTTTCCGAACGCATCCGCGAAGAAGTGGCTTCTAAAGGCTTAGCCCGCTCGCAGATTGTGGTTTTGGATGCTCTTCTTAAACTGCGCCAAGCCTGTTGCGACCCGCGTCTGGTCAAACTCGAGCAAGCAAAAAGCGTCAAGCACAACGCTAAACTCGAGTGGCTCGAGGAGAACCTACCGCCTTTGGTTGAAGATGGGCGCAAGATTTTATTGTTTAGTGCTTTTGCTTCGCTCTTGGGGAATCTCGAGGAAACACTGCTGAAGATGGAGATTCCATATTCTAAACTGACCGGACAAACCAAAGACCGCGCTCAGCACATTGAACGCTTTCAAAATGGTGAAACCAGTGTTTTCTTAATCAGCCTTAAAGCTGGTGGTGTGGGCTTAAATTTAACCGCTGCCGACACGGTCATTCACTTTGATCCATGGTGGAATCCTGCTGCCGAGAACCAAGCCACAGACCGCGCTCACCGCATTGGACAAACCAAAAAAGTCTTTGTGTATAAACTGATCACCCAAGGTAGCTTAGAACAAAAAATCCTTGAGTTACAGCAACGCAAAGCTGAACTTGCTAAAGGTATCCTCGAGGGTGGTTTAAGCAGTGCTGTAGCGCTCACTCAAGATGATCTGAACAGTTTACTTGCACCTTTGGAGTAACTTTAGGATTATAAACTAAAGATTTGAAGAAAAACCTGCAAATTCGCCAAATGGCGTATAAGCAACTACGCACATCTACGCATGACAAGACCCAAAAGCAGTCGGTAGGATGCTGCTCGAGGAAAAAGAACCTCAACCTCGAGATGAACTCGAGCATTCGGAGAAATTTATGAACTTTGTCAAACCCACAATTCAACTCGCACCACGCCCGATGAGAGCCAGCGGTTATTGTGCCAATCTGAAACGTCATTTTTCAGATTTAGGACAGGATAATTGGCAAGGTCGTAGCTTCTCGAGTATTTTGGAAAACCGTATCAGGTAACACGGAACAGGCAGATTTTTTTGAGCCTTTCCGCAATGGAAAGGCTCAAATTTTTTTGTCCCACAAACCCCAAAACCATGTTCGTTGTCGTCTAGTAGAGAGGACGCTAGGTTGTGACCCTAGAAACTCGGGTGCGATTCCCGACGATGGACCCATAGGTGTAAGCCACTCGAGAATCGTGTCCTCGAGGAACTAAAAAATACACCAAAACTGCTTGCAACGACTAGAACTCGTTTCGGGCGTATTCCTTGACAACTCGAATGCCAAATTTTTTCTCCTGGAGAAAAACGTGAATGTTACTAGCACTGTACGGTGTGTTCACGAAAATTATCCGAGGCAGAACATCTCGAGACGTACAACTCGAGTTTTATGGGTAGATCGCATAATGGTATTGCACCTGACTGTAGATCAGAGGTCTCAGACACTTGGGGGTTCAAATCCCTCTCTACCCACCAGCAATGCTTTGTAGCTCAATTGGTAGAGCGCTCGACTGTTAATCGGGACGGTGTAGGTTCGAGACCTACCGAAGCAGCCAAAGGTCTGTGTTTAAGACCATGAAAAGGCTCTGTGATCCAGTGGTTTACGATACTTGACTGTCTATCAGGAAACACGGGTTCGATTCCCGTCAGAGCCGCCAAAAAAATGCTGTGAGCCGAATCTCGAGGGTTATCTCTTTGGAAGATTGCGCCCCTTGCAGAGTTCACTTGTTCGCAGTACCGAATCTCGAGCCGATGTTGCATGGTTATCTTCAAAATATCCCATGCTGCGCTCACTTGCTCGAGCTTTCAATTTTGAATCGGTAGTTCAAAGGATAGAGCGCCACGCGTCGAACGTGGATGTTGCGGGTTCGAGTCCTGCCCGATTCCCCATATTCTCGA
>JAAFJQ010000134.1 GCA_013298185.1 Deinococcales bacterium | reverse complement strand
GTGCGGGGCTTTAGCGCCTGGAATCAGCACCCCGCCAATCACCAGGTCGGCACTGCGAATCACTTCGCGCAAATTGCTTTCGTTGCTGGCAAAGGTTTGAACTCGCCCACCAAAAATATCGTCTAAGTAAGCCAAGCGCCTGTGTGAAACATCCATGATAATCACTCGAGCGCCCATGCCAACCGCAATTTTAGCTGAGTTTGTGCCGACCACACCGCCGCCGATAATCACCACCCGCCCCGGAATCACGCCCGGAACGCCACCAAGCAGCACGCCACGCCCACCGTTGGGTTTGAGCAGACAGGCTGCGCCCACTTGGGGTGCAAGCCGCCCCGCGACTTCTGACATTGGGGTCAGCAGCGGCAAGCTGCCATCTTCGACCTGCACGGTTTCATACGCAATCGCGGTTGTGCCAGCTTTCAAAAGGGCATCGGTTAAGTGCTTTTCGGCAGCCAAGTGCAAATAGGTAAACAGCAGTAAATCCTCGCGCAGAAAACCATATTCGGATTCAATCGGTTCTTTGACTTTGACCACCATTTGGGCTGCCCAGGCTTCCTCGGCACTCGAGACAAGTTTCGCGCCAGCCCGTTCGTACTCGAGGTCGGTGATGCCACTGCCGATACCAGCCCCAGCTTGAATCATCACGCTATGACCGCGTTTGACCAAAGCAGTTACACCTGCGGCGGTCATGGCAACACGGTTTTCTTTGACTTTCACTTCTTTGGGAACGCCAATAATCATTGTTTTCTCCTTGTGGAAATTCATGATAATCGCTTTTTTATGGCTCGAGAAGGAGAATCATAAGGCAAAACCAGCCACATGGTTTTTATTATGAGGTTAGAATCTGTAAATGGCTCATGAACTGCTCGACGACCTGAACTGCTCGATTCTCGAGTTACTGCAAAACAATGGACGCATCAGTTACAACGAAATTGCTCGGCAAGTTGGTTTATCTACCCCAAGTGTGATTGAACGCATTCGTAAACTCGAGGATGCTGGCATTATTGGTGGTTTTACGGTGCGCTTAGACTTAGAAAAACTAGGGTATACGGTCATGGCTTTAATCGAAGTCAAAACCAGTCCAACCACCTACAACAAAGTTCTCGAGTTTGCCCAAAAACAACGCCAAATCCGCGAGTGTTACTTTGTGACTGGCGACTCGAGTTTTGTGGCTCGGGTGATGATGCAAGACATTGCCGAGCTGCAAGGTTGGATTGAGCGCTTAAGCATGTTCGGCACAACCCGAACCAGTGTGGTGCTGAGTAAACCAATTATCAAGGATCGGTTTGCGCTGCATCAGGAGTAAATTTCTAGGCAACAGCTCGAGGTAACAGACCAATTTGGGCTTTGCAGTGCTGGCGCAACAACTCGAGCGGGGCGGACATGGCTTGGTGTTGCCCTTGAACGTAATCAAACATCACTCGAGTCACGTTCAGAGGTGCTAGGGTGCTTAGAAAGGTTTCTTTGAAGACCCAAGTGCCAAGTTCCTCGAGTATCAGGGTTGGGTCTTGGAGGTCGCGCAAAAATGCTTTGGCGGTGGCTGGTTGCGTAAAGACCAGAGCGTATTTTTCTGCGCCAGATTGCATGGTAATTCGTTCATCAAAGGCTTGGGGGTTGGTGATCACATACCATGGGCTTAAAATCGGGTCTGGTTGCATAAAAAAGTCTAGCATCCATCCCATAAAGTCTCGAGACGCGGTATGCTAAGTCTATGAACCCATTGGCTGAACGTTTGTACAATCTTCAATTTGCTTCTGAACCCAGTATTTCGAGCAATGGGCGTTTTGTGGCTTGTGTGGTGACAGAAGTGGCTGAGGATAAAAAATCGTACACCTCGGGGATTTACCTTTCCACCGATGACCAAGAAGTGCAGCGTTTTACTTCGGGGCAGCATAAGGACAGCCAACCACAATTCTCGCCAAATAATCAGCAGATGGTGTTTACTCGAGTGGTGGATGGTAAACCACAGTTGTTTATTGTGCCACTCCAAGGTGGTGAGCCTCGGCAATTAACCAAACTCAAATCTGGTGCGTCCAGCCCTCGTTTTTGTGATGATGGAACAAGAATTGCTTTTTTATCTCGGGGGGACTGGTCAGACGCCGCCCTCGAGGATGGGCAACCACGAATTGTTGAATCGGTGCGTTATAAAAGCAATGGCATTGGCGGAGTTGGTTTTTTACCACCCGAGCCGCTGGCGCTTTACACACTCACCTTAGAAACCGAGAAAATCGAATGCGTCTCGAGCCATACCACCGACATTGAAAGTTTTGCGTGGCTACCCGATGGTTGGGGCTTGGTTTTTACAGCGGCTCGCAACCCCGAAGCTGCGGTGCGTTGGTCAAGCGAAGTTTTTTTATTGATGCTCGGCAAGAAAAAGCCGCGTCGTTTAACTGATTTTAAGGGTTACATCGGACAGATTGCTGTTTCGCCAAATGGCTTACGATTTGCCGTGCTGGCAGACCCAGATTTTGCTGACCAACCCGGAGATTTACACCTCTACAGCGCTAAACTCGAGAGCAACACGGTACTCGAGCCAGTCGGAAAGCACGACCTTTGGATTGGGCAAACGATCAACGCTGACACCCACCTTGGAGCTTTTTCGCTTGCGCCAGTCTGGTTAAACGACACCACCATTTTGGCACTGGCTCAAAAAGGTGGTAGCAGTGGTGTTTACGAATTTGCTTTGGATGGCAGCATCAAACCACGCATCGAACCACAATTCTCGAGCGTACCCGCTTTTGCAGCTTGTGCCGATGGGCGCATTGCGTACCTGCTCGAGCATCACGCTCATCCCTGCGAGCTGCACTTTGTCGGGCATCAGCTCAGCCAATTTAACCCCAGCGCCGCCGCTCGAGAATTAGAACATATTCAAATCACCCGCGATGGGTTCACCATCGAAGGCTGGTTGATGCAGCCGCTCGAGGTCAAACGCGGTAAGAAATACCCAGTGGTGCTGAATGTTCACGGTGGTCCTGCAACCGCTTGGGGTTATGCTTACATGAACGAATTTCAGACCCTCGCAGCGGCTGGTTATGCTGTGGCATTTTGTAACATTCGTGGCAGCACGGGTTACGGTGATGCCCAAACGGCGGGCATTCGCGGCGATTATCTGAATGGCGATTTTGATGACCTGATGGCGTTCTTAGATGCGTGTCTCGAGAAGCACACTTTTTTAGATGCCAAACGCACCGCGATTGTTGGTGGCAGTTACGGCGGATTGATGGTCAATTGGGCAATTGGTCACACCAAGCGTTTTAAGGCAGCCATCACCGACCGCAGCATTTGCAACTGGATTTCGTTTTACGGCACGAGCGACATTGGATACCGATTTGTGCCAAGGGAACTGCGCGGGCAAGTACCACATAACTTTGAAGCCTTGTGGCAAAAATCGCCCTTGAAGTACGTCAAGAACGTCAAAACCCCATGCCTGATTTTGCACAGCGAAGAAGACCACCGTTGCCCGATTGAACAAGCCGAGCAGTGGTTTGTGGCATTAAAAACCCTGAATGTCCCCACCCGTTTTGTCCGAGTACCGGGTGAAAGCCATGAACTCTCGAGGGGTGGCAGACCTGACAGGCGTGTCTTTAGGTTAAATGAATACCTTGCTTGGCTTGAGCAGCATTTATAGGAATAGGGGAAAAGTGACTGCTCGAATTCAAGTCATAGAAAAATGGGGATTTCTTGTAGGAGTACCGATGATTTTCTTGCTCTTTTTGGTGATGGCATGGGTTTTGTCATATATTAAAATGCTCGAGCGCCAAGAAGGGGACTTAAGAGCTTTTGCACCCGCCATTATCAAACTCCTCGAGAATCCAAATCAAGTGATTGAATTGAATGGTGACTCGGGACGATTCTTAACTGGGGCTAAAGAAAACTACCGCGAGATCATCGCGGCTAAGTACAATTGGATTTACGTGGATCAAATGGGTGCAAGCATTACTTTTCGGTTTCAGCAAAAGGAATTTCCTGTTGGCTGTCAGCAATTTACTGCACATTTTATGGTGTGCAAGCGTGTTTATAAGGAGTAAGGATGCGTCTCGAGAATAAAGTGGCTTTAATCACAGGTGGCGGCAGTGGCATCGGCAAGGAATCAGCGCTTTTATTTGCTGGGGAAGGCGCAAGCGTGGTCGTGGTGGATTTGAATCCAGAGGCAGGTCAAGCGGTTGTCTCGAGCATCAAAGCAGCAGGTGGTCAGGCTGTATTTGCCAAAGCCGATGTTTCCAAAAGCGCTGATTGTCAGAATATGGTGCAAGTTGCCGAGGATACGTTTGGTAAGCTGAACGTTATTTTTAACAACGCTGGTATTTCCCATGCCAAAGACGACGATGCAGTTTCCACCGAAGAGGATGTTTGGGATTTGACCTTTGCGATTAACGTCAAAGGCGTGTTTTTTGGTTGCAAATACGCTATTCCTGCGATGCTCCGAGCTGGTGGCGGAAGCATCATCAATACAGCTTCGTTTGTGGCGGTACTGGGCGCAGCCACGCCACAACTGGCATACACCTCGAGCAAAGGCGCAGTGCTGAGCATGACTCGAGAACTGGCGGCGATTCATGCGCGTCAAGGTATTCGGGTCAATGCGCTCTGCCCGGGTCCACTTCGCACAGAACTGTTGATGAAATACCTGAACACCGAAGAGAAACGCCAGCGCCGCTTGGTGCATATTCCCATGGGGCGCTTTGGCGAAGCTGAGGAAATGGCAAAAGCTGCGTTGTGGTTGGCTTCGGATGACTCGAGTTTCACCACAGGCGCGACCTTCTTAGCCGATGGTGGTATCACCAGCGCTTACACCACGCCGTTGTAAATCCCTCGGAATATGCTGTGACGCACGGGCAGGGTATGCCTTTTTGAGCAGTTCTTTTGCCACCACTATTCAATGATTCTCGAAGCGGGTAGGATGCTCGGGTGACGTTGCGTTTATGTCTGTTTGGACAGGCGAAACTCGAGATAGCCAGCGGCGTTCAGTTTTTGGCGCTTGATCGTCTGCTGTGCATGTTGGCGTACCTTGCCTGTCAAAAAGAACCAGTCAAACGCAGCGACCTTGCAATGATGCTTTGGGATGATGGTGATACTGAACTTGGCGCTCAGCGCTTGCGGCAATTGCTTTATCGCAGCAGCAAAAAACTCGGTGATTTGATTGAAACCGATCATCAGCATCTGTCTTTTCGTGGCACAACCGATGTCGCAGATTGGCAGATGCTGTTGGTCAACAATCCTCGAGCTGCTTTGGATTTGTATAGAGGCGAGTTCTTAAGCGGATTGGTTTGCGATGCCAGTGAATTCAGCGCTTGGCTAACGATTGAACGCGAGAATCGGCTGCAACAATTTCTGCACACCAGTCGGCGGGTGGCGCAGTCGCTCGAGCCTCCCGAAGCGCTTAACATGCTCGAGTATGCCCTGAGTCACGCACCGCTCGAGCATGACTTGCTGTTGACAGCCCTGAGTATCGCCCAAGGCTTTGCGCCTGAGCGTGGGCAGTCGTTGGTGGCGTTGCACCTTCGGGCTTTGGCTGAACTTGGTGAAACACCAATTCCAGAAATCCAAAAAGCGATTGAACATGCCCAGCGCCCAAGTCTGCCAATCAGCCCAGTCCGTTTGTCGGACAGCACCTTGATTGGACGCGAAGCTGAACTCGAGCAAGTCCAAGGGTGGCTCGAGCAGCCTGAAAGCCGTGTGCTGAGTCTGATCGGTGTGGGCGGCATTGGTAAGACCTCGCTGGCAATGGCAGCCGTTCAAAACCATGCGGTGGCGTTTGTTCCATTGGCTGGTTTTGTTGGTCAGAGCCTTGTGCCGAGCGTGGCAGCCGCCCTTGGTGCGGTTTTATCAGGGCAGGGCAACGCCGACTTAGAATTGCGGGCGTGGCTCGAGCGCCGCCCAGCTCGGGTGCTGCTTTTAGATAATGTTGAGCAGTGCTTGGATGCCACACGGCAATTCATTGAACAGGTGCTGCCTGATTCATGGCGGGTACTGCTGACCTCGAGGTTCAAATTGGCACTGCGTCAAGAGCAAATCCTCGAGTTGCACGGCTTGAGCTTACCGCAGAGTGCCAATGATTTTGCTTGTGCCAGTGCGACCCTGTTTTTACAAGCCGCGCGGCGGCATTCGCGTTTTGTTTTGGCAAGTGCCGATGCAGCGGTACTGGTGAGGCTCTGTCATGTCTTGGTTGGCACACCACTGGCGCTCGAATTGGCAGCCGCTTGGACTCGGGCTTTATCGTTACCAGAAATTTTAGCCGAAGTGCAACACAACCTTGATTTTCTCGAGGGTGGTTTGGAACGTTTACCTGCTCAACAACATGGGTTGCGGGCAGTGTTCAACCATTCGTATGTGCTGCTTAACCCAAGTCAGCAAACGGCTCTTGCCAGCCTTGCTATTTTCCGAGGTGGTTTTGATAAAAAAGCCGCACAGCAAATCACCAACATCAATCACCGCAACTTACTGACACTGAGCGACTCGAGTTTGGTGATTCGAGATGCCCAAACCAACCGTTATCATTTGCATGAATTGATTCGTCAGTACGCCGAAGAGCATCTGCAACGCAATCCCGAGCAGTGGCAAAAGGTGGCGCAGCAGCACGCCGCGTATTATTTGCAACTGGCTCAGCAAACCCCAGCCCATCAACTCCACCTTGAAGCCGATAATCTGCGAGCTGTGCTGACATGGTCTTTGGCGGGTCATGAAACCAGCCAAGCCCTCGAGTTGATTGTGGCAATGCGCTTATATTGGTTTGGTTATGGCTTGGTTCAGGAGGCTCTGGGTTGGTTGGCGGCGGCGCTCGAGCCAGTCAACTCAACCGCCCTTGGGGTTGAAGCGCTGCTGCTGCATACCGAACTCTTACAAACCCAAGGGCAGAGCCAAACCGCCAAAACCCAATTGCAACTTGCCAGTTTGTACGCCAAGCCCTCCCCTGAATTGGCGGCTTTGTGTCAGACCATGCAGGCTCGTTTGGCGCACCGTGAAAGTCAGTACCAACAAGCCATTGGGCATTGTTATAGCGCCCTCGAGCTTGCACCAATTGGCTCGAGCGCCCAAGCTCAGGCTTTGCGCTGGCTTGGACGCGCTGAGATTTTCCAAGGCGACCTGAGCGAAGCAACCACGCACATCGAACAGGCGCTGCGGATTTTTCGCAATCAAAACGACTTTGAAGCCATCGCCCATTGCCAAAATTCCTTGGGTTTAATTGGCATTCAATGCGAGGATTACACCGTGGCTCGAGCTTGCTTTCACGAGGCACTCCGCCTTGCCCAAGCCCAGCACGACTTGCACAACCAAGCTGCCAATCACACCAGCATTGGTTGGCTCGAGTACATCGCAGGGCAAGCCAACCAAGCGACGTATCACACCCAAAAAAGCTTGGAGATGCACCGCGAACTTGGCAACATGTGGGAAACGCTGAACGGTTATCTTAACCTTGGGCATATTGCCTTTCACGAACCACAAAACGCCATGCGGCACTACCAACATGTGCTGCTCGAGGCTGGCAGTATCAATGCCATCAGTTTGCAACTCGAGGCGTTGCTGGGCATGGCGCAGCATCAAGCTCCAGAAATTGCAGTGCAGTATTTGGCTGCCGCGATTGTGCATCCGCAAAGCAACAATGAAATTCGTCATTTTGCTGCGCCGCTCGAGAAAAAATTGCGCCAGAGTCTTGGGGCGGATTTTGAAAAGCAGTATCAAAAAGGTGTGCAGCGCGGACTCGAGGCAACTTTGTTGTGGGCTAAGGGCAGTAACGAGTTTGACATAACTCACAGTCATTTTTTTTGATTGGTGCTACCCTAAAAAGCATGAAAAAGCTGCTTTTGGTTGGTCTTGGGTTGCTTTTGCTCAGTGTGGGCATGGCACAATCTGGTTTAAGTATTTCTGGTACGGTTTTAGCCGTGGCTGGTGGCAATGTGCAGAACACCACGGTCATTGCTTGTCTGCTCGAGAATGGTGATTGCAGCGAGTCAGGCAGTGTGTTTGTGCAGGTTTCTGGTGGTACAAGTGCTAAATTTAGCTTGCCGAATCTCAAAAAAGTTGGCTATGTGATCCTCGCGTGGCGTGACCTGAATCAGAATCAAGAACCCGACAACGGCGATGAATTATCGGTTTATGGGCAGAATGGCAAAGCTGTGTTGGTCACACCACCGACTCAAAATCTGGAATTGCGCCTGACCAAGTTCAGTGGCGACCTCGATGCGCTGCTTGGAGGTGCAAGCACAACACCAAGCACACCCGCACCAGCCACCGGTAAACCCGCCGTGAGCTTCAACACCAACGGTTGGACAGACAACCAAGATGGCAGTTACAGCCTCGAGTACGACCAAAGACCCAACAATCCAACGGGTTATCTCGAGTTGGTGGTGTTGCCACCTCGTGCCAAACAAGGGGGTTTAATTGCCCAAGGTATGAACATCTGGAAAGAAATGAGCCAAGGTAAGTTCGATGAAAGCGGCAAAGAACCAGCGCGTTTTATACGGCGTTTACCCAGTGGCATCAATGCTGCTGTGGTTTTTGGTACGTTGCGCTCAGTGGATTTGGAAAATGGCACGACCTTTGAAAGCAAAAGTTCTTTATTACGGTTTTGGTGCTGGCAGAGACAGGCAACTTGGTCACCCCGTTTTTTATGGTGGCAACACGGGTCGGTGGTAGTGCTTTTTCAGGTGTTGAAGCAGGCGTACCGTTCATGGAAAATCTTGTCAAAAGCATTCGTTCGCTCAGCCCTGTGAAAGTGCCTGAGTTATACACCAGCCCAGACTTTGCAGGTAAATGGAACAACAGTTCGGGTACATACCAATCGGGTAATCTGGTCAATTCTTCAGGTACGGTGGTGGGCAGTGGTTACAACCAAACTTCATTTCAAATGAAACTCGAGTTTAAGCGCGATGGCACAGGCAATTATTTTGCTTCGCTGCTAACCAACAACACAGGCAGCCTGAACACCAACACCGAAAATGTACCAATGCGTTGGCGTATCGTAGGTGATCGCCTGACCCTCGAGCGTCCCAAAACTGGGCGCAGTGGTACTTGGGTGCTGTATGGCATGGGCAAAGATGCCAAAGGTCAACCAATTTTACTGACCAATTATCTTGTTGGTAATTTCAAAGGGGATATTCTGACTTTTCCTGAAGAAACGTGGACCCGTGAAAAATAATTTAGCCAGCCAGCAATTGATACGCGCCAAGCAAGGCTTGCGGTGTGTCGTTGCCACTGCGAACCCGGATTCGATGCGGATTGGGTGCAATTAAGCAGGTGGCATCAGTGAATGGGTCACTGTGAATACCTTGTGCGCCTAAGCGCCGCAGGGTACTGGTGGCAATTGGTGTGCCGCATAGCAGCAAACGCTCAAAAGATTGAACACTGGATAGCTGGGCAATGGTTTCAGCTAAAACCTGCAAAGCCTGACGTTCACGCTGCGCTGTGGGAATACCAAAAGCACTACTTTGAGGCTCGAGGTACAAGGCGCAACCACCAGATTTTAAGGCGCTTTGGGCTTGGGCAATGGCTTTTTGCATCCCAGTTTCGCTTGGCTCGAGTGCCACAATTGGCAGTTGCTCAGCGCGAAGGGTTTTGAGTTGCTCGAGGTTGTGGTTGCTGTTGCCAAGGGCAATTAAAGTTGGAGCGCCGAGGTCTTGGGGTAACTGCTCTGGTTCTAGCACTTCAAAGGCTGCGCCGATGGCTCGAGCAAGGTTGGCACAACCCGCCCATAGCACTTGCTCAAAGTTGGGAACGCTTTGTACCAGCCGTTCGGCATCGCCGCGATTGCCACCATCCACAATGATAAAACGGGCTTCTTCGAGGGCGGCTTGAACCGTGTTTGGGTTGATGTCACGCACCAAAGCAACACTGCCCAGACCTTCACGCTCGAGCAGTTCAGGTAAGTTGGCATCGTACACAGGGTTGTGCCTGTCCCGCGCTAAGCTGGTGCGGTGCAATGGCGAACCATGCCAAAAGACCGTGCCGTGACGCACTTCAAAACCCTCGAGTGGGTTGAACGCCGCGATGATTACTTTGTTGCGTCCACTGGCTTCAAGCGTGGCGAACAGGTCATCCCATGGGCGGCGCAGGCTCGAGTCAAAGCGAAAAAAAGCAATTTGGCTGCTGCGAAGGTTGCGCCCTAAGCGTTGCAACCTTGTTCTCGAGTCGAGTTTGGATAAGCCGCGCAAATCAGCATCCAAAACCAAGGCTCGGCTGGTTGGTTGGTCACTGATTTCGGAAAGGTCGTGGCTGTGTTCGTGCAGCAGCAAGGTGGTGTCATGACCCGCCCGTGCAAAGGCACTGGCGACGCGGGAGGCATCCACGATGGAATCGGTGACAGCAGCAAAACGCATGTGAAATCAGATTCTACGTCATGGTTTGGTCAAATGCCAAATGCTGTTCGAGACAAGTGGCTCGAGACGTCTGCATTAGTTAAGTATTTCCGAATAAAAAACGGAAAAACCCATCGAATACAAACGCTTGTTAGGCAATTCGACGGGTTGATTGAATGATTTCAAAAGTTATCGGGTTACAACCACAAAGGTTATCGGACCACAACCACAAAGGTATCTTCAAAATCGCAGGTATCCGCAGGATAAGAGTTGGTGAAACTGATGCTCAAACCTTGAAGTTGCGCCACGCCATTAACACCAACAAAGAAATTAGAACCGGTTGGCTGAGGTGTGAAAAAAGCCCGAACTCGAGTTGTACCAACTGGCTCGGCAGCACTGATTGTACCGAGTGGTGGAACCAAATTGAGCTGCCCAGCCCGAACAGGGATGTTATACAACGGGGTTGGATCCCATTGGTCTTCGTTGTAAATCATCAAAGTAATATAACCATTGACACTGACCCGCACACGGAAAGCCACGCTTTCACCGACCCGATAACGCCCACCATTGCCACGCTCGGATTGAAACTCTTGAATTAAACTCTGGTTAATCGGACGAGGATTGGTGTTGGTAAACACAGGTTGAACTGGGGTTGGCGCAGAATTAACTGGCGTAATGGTCTGAACTGGCTGGGTGGTTTGCGTCGGACGACTTGGCACAACCACAAAGCAACCCGAAAGTCCAAAAGCCAGTGCCGCTAAAGCAAGGATTCTTTTCATAGCCTCGAGTCTAGCGCAAAAAG
>JAAFJQ010000133.1 GCA_013298185.1 Deinococcales bacterium | reverse complement strand
TTTCTAAGCCACTCGCACCGGTCTGGGCGCAGCACGGCGCAGTGGTGATAGACAACTCGAGTGCCTTTCGCTACGACGACAACATCCCACTGATTGTCCCAGAAATCAACGGTGATGTTCTCGAGCAGCACGATTGGAGCAAAGGCGGCATTGTCGCCAATCCAAACTGCACCACCGCCATTGCAGTCATGGCACTCGCCCCAATACACCAAAAATACGGTATTAAACGCGCCATAGTTAGCACCTACCAAGCCACATCTGGCGCAGGGGCAAAAGGCATGAGCGAACTGCTCGAGCAAACCAAAAACGCACTCGAGAATAAACCTGTTATTAACGAAGTCTTTGCCCACAGCATTGTTTTTAATGTGATTCCGCACATTGATTCGTTTCAAGACAATGGTTACACCAAAGAAGAAATGAAAGTTGCATGGGAAACCCGTAAAATCATGCGAGCGCCAGATATTAAACTCAGTTGCACCGCTGTGCGAATCCCAACGCTTCGCACGCACTCAGAAGCCATTACCTTAGACCTCGAGAAACCAGCCAATCCAGACGATGTTCGCGCCCTCCTCGAGACTGCGCCCGGGGTCGAAGTGCGCGATAACCCAAGTGAAAAACTCTACCCCATGCCGCTGACCGCCAGTGGCAAATATGCTGTTGAAGTCGGACGCATCCGCTCAAGCGAAGTTTTTGATGGTGGTATTGATTTATTTGTGGCAGGCGACCAATTGCTGAAAGGTGCAGCTTTGAATGCTGTGCAGGTTGCGGAATACATGCAGTATAAAGGTTTGATTAAATGATTGATTAACCTCACTTTTTCTAAAATCATGTATGCTGTTGACTGATGAGAAAAATTCTCCCCCTGCTCTTGGCTTTGTCGCTTGGCGTAGCTGCCGCACCCAACAGCGCCACTTTTTTGGTGGGTTATCCCGAAACCGATGCTGACAGGGCATTTGAAGTGCTTGGCGGCGTGTCTGGTTCAACTTGGCTCGAGGGCAAGAAAGCTGTTGCTACAGCCAATATGAATTACACTTCCTTTTGGAACATCAATGGCAAATTGGCTGGCTCGAGCCGTGGGTCGGCTAAAGAATCCTATGGCACGCCTTGCGAGGATACATATGGCGTGAAATTAGCCAGCCGACCAGCCGTGAAAAACTGGATGATTGCTACCAATGCCTCGTGGAATCTGCGTCCTCGAGCCGTGACGATACTGCCGAACAACAACCCAACGTACCGAGCTGTTGTGTTTGAATACC
The DNA here is from genome assembly GCA_013298185.1 of Deinococcales bacterium. GTDB lineage: Bacteria > Deinococcota > Deinococci > Deinococcales > JAAFIG01 > JAAFIG01. The sequence goes on along the minus strand of JAAFJQ010000133.1, from coordinate 9,930 downwards.
TCGAGAAACTGGGCTTGAAAAACCCTGAGGTGAACATCACCAGCCTTGTCAAAACCGATCTGGATAACGACAAACAAGACGAAATCATCATTGCTGCCACCCGAGTTGAACGCAATGGTTTATTCCCGGCTGCCAACGCTAAGCAAGGCGATTACAGTGTTTTGTTGGTGCGTAAAGTTGTGGCTGGAAAGGTGCAGACCTTTTCACTCGGCGAAGAAGTTCACCTGAAAGCCATGACCGAAGCCGACATTGAAGCTGGTAAACAAAACAACCCTGACATCTGGGATTTGGTCAATGTGCTAGACCTGAACGGAGATGGCAAACTCGAGGTGCTGTACTTCAACGCCATTTACGAAGACTCGGCTACCTTTGCAGTGCAATGGGATGGCAAGAAATTCGTCAAACGCCTTGTCTCTGGTTGTGGGGTTTAAGGGCAGAGAAAAGAGGAAAGGCGAAAGAGGAAAGAGCCTCATTCCGCACTCCGCACCAGCCAAAAAACATAAAATAGCAGTCTAGTGCAAGGTTTTCCAGCTTTAGAGGCGTGCCTCGCCCAACTTAGGCAACCCGCATTTTGGACTATTCCTGAAATTAACTTCTGCTTCGTCCCTTGTCCCTCGAGTTAAACTAAGTTGTGAATGCAGTTGAACTGCTCGGCTTGGTGCATCGTTATCAGCGCTCTTATGTGCTGCGAGGCACGAGTCTGAGTGTGCCAGAAAATCAGATCATGGCGCTCTATGGCGCGAATGGCGCTGGGAAAACCACGCTCTTAAAAATCATTGCCTCGAGTCTCGTGCCAACCCGTGGCAGTGGCAAAATACTGGGGATTGACCTCAAAAACCGTCTCGAGTTTCGCGGGCGGGTGCTGATTGTTTCGCATAGTCTTGGGTTTTACCCTGATCTGACTGGTTCGGAAAACCTCGAGTTTGCGCTGCAAATGCACGGTAAAACCGCCAATATCAAAGCTGCGCTCGAGAAAGTGGGGTTGCACAGTCAAAACAGGGTGCGGGGTTACTCGAGTGGGATGCGTAAGCGCTTGGCACTGGCGAAAATGCTGCTGCTCGAGCCAGACTTGATTTTATTAGACGAGCCTTTTGCCGCGCTTGACCCTGATGGTAAGAACTTGGTCGAGGCTTTGATTCTCGAGCAGCAACAACGCGGCGCAACGCTGATGATTGCTTCGCATGAACCAGAGCGTACCAATAAAATTGCGAATCTGTCGGTCATGCTCGAGCATGGGATTATCTCGAGTCCGCAAGTGGTGGGCGCATGAAACCTTGGCAAATTATTTTTGCGATAGCTGCTAAGGACTGGCGGGTCGAAGGTCGCGCTCGAGATGTACTGTCAGCTACGTTATTCTTCGCGGTTTTGGTGGTGACGATTCTTGCTTTTGCTTTTGGTCCTGAGCCAAGTAAACTCCGCGAGGCTGCGCCGGGTATTCTTTGGGTGGCGATTGCCTTTGCCAGTATTTTAGCGGCTTCAAGGGCGTTTGCTTCTGAATCCGAAGATGGGGCGCTCGAGGCATTGCTGCTTTATCCCGTGCCGCACGAACTGATTTACCTTGGCAAACTGCTTGGCAATTTGGGCTTGATGCTGGTGCTGGCGCTGATCATCACACCTTTTACCCTGACTTTGTACGGCGTTGGTGTGGCGGGGCGCGAATTGCCGTTTATACTCACGGTTTTACTTGGGGTGATGGGTTTTAGCATCATCTCGAGTTTCCAAAGTGCTTTGACCATCAACCTTCGCTCGAGGGAAAGCCTGATGCCGGTGCTGTTTTTTCCAATTGTTGTACCAGTGGTGATTGCCAGTGTCAAAGCCACGGTGGGTTTAATGACGCTCGATCCTTCGGTGGATGTTTGGGGTTGGATTCGCTTGTTGGCTGGGTTTAACGTGGTTTACCTTGTGGTTTGCACTTTAATTTTTCCATACGCGGTCGAATAGTGCTACGCTCGAGCCATGCAAAAGGTCACGATTGTGGCAACATGGGATGAAGAAGCCTCGGTTTGGGTGGCAGAATCCGAAGATGTACCAGGTCTTGCCACAGGAGCAGCTTCACTCGAGTTACTGGCAGAGAAATTGCGGGTTGTCGTACCAGAATTACTCGAGGCGAATCACTTGCCCTCAAGCGTTGGTATTCAACTGCAAGCCAGCCGTGAATTGGTTGCCGCAGTTCTAAATTCCCCCAATAGGGGTGGGACTTCCGTTCAACCAGAATTCATTTGACTTGCGTACAATAAAGTTATGAACTCCAAACCCTCACAAGCGGCTTGGCTTACCCCAGTTTTGGGTTACTCGAGTGTGATCGTGATTGCGGTGGCGCTGATCTTTACGTTCACCGCTCAGCCAGATGTATTGCAAGGCTACCTGACACGGATTTTACCGATTCATGTTGGGGCTTCTTGGTTGGCGTATTTGTCATTTGGTTTAACCGCCGTGTTTGGTTTGACGTACCTGATTACCCGCAACCCGCATTGGGATCGGCTTTCGCTGTCCAGTACCGAAATCGGTGTGGTCTTTATTGTCCTGTCGCTGTTCAGTGGCGCACTTTGGGGTCGTCCAGCGTGGGGTGCATATTGGCAGTGGGGTGATGCTCGTCTGACCACCACCGCATTAATGCTTCTGGTGTACGTTGGAATGCTGATGGTGCGCGGCATGATCGAAGATGGTGGTCGTCGCGCTCGAGTCAGTGCTGTGATTGGCATTGTTGCCAGTGTTGGCGTACCAATCAATTATATGAGTGTTTACTGGTGGAATACCCTGCACCAAACACCATCACTTTCAATTGCCGAACGGCGCAGTGCGCTACAAAATGACGGCATCTTAATCGGTTTTTTGGTCGCACTCTTAGGCTTTACACTGCTGTACTTGTATTTGTTGCGGTTGCGTGGACAGTTGGCACTACAACAAACCCGTCTCGAGGAGCGCGAACTCGATCTCGAGTTAAAAGGAGCGATTGCCAATGACTGAGAACTTAGGTAGTCCAAACCAGTGGGATGTCTTTGTGTACTGGGTTTATGCCGCCGCGATTTTGCTCCTTGGTGGTTATGCCATGTATTTGATACGCCTCAATAAACGCCTTAAAGAACAAGCCAAAGACCTCGAGCAGGAGACATCATGAAAGGCAATACCAAATACATCATCGGAGCAGTGCTGGTGCTGATTGGCATTGGGTTTATCCTCACCTCGAGCTTGCAAAACAACTTGGTGTTCTTCATCACCCCATCTGAATTCAGCCGCGAACAAGACAAATACGCCAACCGCACGATTCGCTTGGGTGGCGTGGTCGAACCGGGCAGCGTCAAATTCAACCGTGACACCTTGGACTTGACTTTTAAGATTTCTGACGGCACAACCATTCTGCCCGTGACGCACCGAGGCACACCACCAGACCTGTTCCGCGAAGGCATGGGCGTGACCGTCCAAGGCAGACTCGAGAATGGTGGTTTCAAAGGCGAGGAACTGCTGGTGCGCCACTCTGAAGAGTACAAAGCCCCCAAACCCGGCGAGAAAATTGATTACCGCCGTATCATAGACTCAATCAAGGACACCCAATGACTGCCCTGCTCGAGCCACCCAAAGAGGGCGAGTAGCAGTCCGTTGGTGGGTTTAGGAGGTTTTATGCAAGTGATTGATCTGCAACATTCAACCCAAGATTTGGACGGTATTCTCAATCAAGTTCAAAAACAAGACACAACCTTATTGGTCAACGCCGTTGGTGAAGAATTTGTTTTGATGTCCAAAAAAGAATGGGATTCTTGGCAAGAAACCCTGTACCTAATGAGTAACCCCGTTAACGCGGCGCGGGTCAGGGAAGGAATTCGTCAAATCAAAGCAGGTCAAACCATCGAGAAAAAATTGCACGAATTATGAACCTTGTTTTTTCGCAAGTGGCTTGGGAAGATTACACTTGGTTTCAAACCCATGAACCAAAAATGATCAAAAGGATCAATCGTTTACTCGAGGAATGCACCAGAACACCATTTGAAGGGACAGGAAAACCAGAAGCACTCAAACATGATTACGCTGGTTATTGGTCAAGGCGAATCACCGATGAACACTGAATTATTTATCAAATCCGAGATGGTCAGTTGTATATTGCATCGTGTCGTTTTCATTATCAGTAAAACCCCGAGGTTAGCATGAGTTGGTTAGGAGAAATCACAGTTTTAACGGCGCTGGTCTTTTGCGTCTTTGGAATGGTCACGGCTTGGCGAGCCGCTCGCACTTTGGACGCTCGACTCGAGCTGACCGCTCGGCGCAGCGCTGGCATTACGTTATTGTTCTCGAGCGGTGGCTTGGCGGTCTTGTGGGTGGCGCTTTTAACCAATGACACTTCGGTGCGTTTTGTGGCGAATCACAGTGTCAGCACCAGCCCACTCTGGGTCAAAATTGTTAGCCTTTGGGGTGCGCTCGAGGGTAGCATTCTGCTTTGGGCATGGATTCTGGCGGTCTTTACTGCTGTTCTGGCTTGGGTCGCTAAACCCGATGCGCTTCGCCCTTACGCTTTAGCCGTGATGTTTTTTGTGCTGGCATTTTTCCTTGGAGTCAACGCCAGTGTCGGCAGTCCATTTATCGAAGTGCCGATTCCACCACCCGATGGTCGGGGACCCAATGCGCTGCTGCAAAACCACTGGATGATGGCAGTCCATCCCGTGCTGATGTACATCGGTTTTGTTGGATTAACCGTGCCATTTGCCTATGCCATTGCTGCTCTTTTAACAGGTCGGGTTGGCGAGGCATGGCTGGTGCAAACACGACGTTGGACGCTGACCGCATGGGTTTTCCTGACAGCTGCAATCATCTCTGGCGGTTGGTGGAGTTACGAAGTGCTGGGCTGGGGTGGGTACTGGGCATGGGATCCTGTCGAGAACGCCAGTGTTATCCCGTGGTTTTTTGCCACGGCTTTTATTCACTCCCTGCAAATCCAAGAACGCCGCCGCATGTTGGCAGGATGGAATCTGGGCTTGGTGGTCGCGGCTTTCTCGAGTACCTTGCTTGGTACGTTTTTAACCCGCTCTGGCATTGTCGAAAGCGTCCATGCCTTCGCGGCTGGTGCAATTGGACCTGTATTCTTTGGTTTCTTGGTCGTGGTGCTGGCTGGAACACTTTTCATTGGCTACCGCAAACTGCACCTGATCCGTGACGAACACCAACTCGACAGCCCCGTGTCTCGAGAAGGCGCGTTTCTCATGGGCAATTTGCTGTTCTCGAGTTTTGCGGCTACGGTGTTGATCGGTACACTCTTTCCGGTGTTTGTTCAAGCTTTTACAGGCGCAAAATCTTCTGTTGGCGCACCGTTTTTCAATGCTGTGGGTGTACCGCTAGGCTTGGGTATTCTGGCACTCCAAGCCGTTGGACCCGCCCTTGGTTGGCGACGCGCCACAGGCGAGAGCCTGCGCGAAAGCCTGACCATTCCAGCAATTCTGGCGTGCATCATGGCAGTGACTGGATTTATTCTCGGCGCTCGAGAATGGTCGGTGGTGCTGACCGTGCTGCTTTCGTTCTTCAACATTTTTATTATGGTGCGCCTGACCGACAAAGCCATTCGCAGCCGCCAAAAAGCACTTAGGCAATCATGGTTGGCGGCTGTAGGCGATTTGGTCAATGCTTTCCCACGCCGTTACGGAGCATACATTGCCCATCTTGGTGTGGTGGTGATTGCATTGGGCATTGCTTTTAGTGGCGCGTATAAAACCGAGCAGGAAGTCAGTTTCAAAATGGGCGAAACCAAAACAGTACTTGGGCATGAAGTGATGTACTTACGCATGGCTGGCGAAGAAAAACCCGAGCGCTTTGTCAATGCCGCCGAAATTGTTTTGGACGGCGAAAGTTTCTTCCCAGCCCAAAATCAATACAAAACCCAACAGATGAATGTGGCAACACCAGCTGTGCAGTACAACTTCTTAGGCGATTTCTACGTGATTTTCTTGTCGGCTGATGAACGAGGCACACAAGTCGCTTTGAAGTTCATCAACAGTCCATTGGTCAGTTGGATTTGGTTCGGTGGTTTGATTATTGTGATCGGAGCAGGATTAACCCTCATTCCCGCCGTGCAAGTGCAAGTCGCTAAACGTAAGAACGAAATGGTGGCAGCAGATTGAAGGTAAACGTGGAAAAGACACAATTGGTCACGACTCCCCCTCTCTTGACCACATACGCGCACCTGACGGGCGTGGTCGCTCGCTGCGCTCGACCCCTCAGGGGTGCTAAGGTCAAGGTTAGGACTTGGTTTTTGAGTCCCCCTCTTTGAGGGGGAAACGCGAGGAACGAGCGTGGGGAGTCCCTAAGAGTTCACGTTCTTTCCACAAGAACCAAAAGCGCATAGCTCACAGCTCATAGCCAAAGGAACAAATGAACACAAGTCTTAGAAATCTCATCGTCGGAACAATCATCATTGCGCTTCTAGGGGTGCTGCTGGGTGGTTTGCTCAGTCCAGCCCAACCCGGCAATAAAAGCACGGCAGCCCTCGAGGGCAAACCAGCTCCGACTTTTGACCTGTCCATGATTAACGGCGGACGAATCAACCTCGAGCAGTTCAAAGGTAAGCCCGTGGTGCTGAACTTCTTTGCCTCATGGTGTGTGCCGTGCAAGGACGAAGCTCCAATGTTCTCGAGTGCCGCGATTGAATACAGCCAAAAAGGTGTGATTTTCTTGGGCATTGCCTACAACGACAAAGAAGACAAGGCTCGAGAATTCGCCAATCAATTTGACCTCGGTTTCCCCATTCTGATGGATGACTCGAGCGATCAAGGGCGCACCAGCGTTAAGTATGCACTTTTTGGTGTTCCAGAAACTTTTTTCATAGATAAAAACGGCGTAGTGCAAAAACACTATCCAAAACCCATCGAACGCGCCGAACTCGAGGCTGGCTTAAAACTGATCGGAGTAGAATGATGAAAAAATTGATTTTGATTCTTGCCTTCGTCCTTCTTCCTTTGTCCTTCGTCAGCTCTTTTGCTCAAACCGATCAAGCGCTCGAGAATAAAATCCGCTCGATTGGCAACGAGCTACGCTGCCCAGTTTGCGGCGGCTCGGCAATCACCGAAAGCCCTTCGGATTTTGCTCGGAGTATGCTTTCGGAAGTTCGTTCGCAAGTCCAAGCTGGCAAGTCTGAGGCTGAGATTTTCTCGTTCTTCTCGAGTAAATATGGCAATACGGTGCTGCTGAAACCACCCTTCCAAGGGCTGAACATTCTGGTGTGGGTTTTGCCAATTCTGGTGCTGCTGATTGGCGCATTGGTGCTGTGGAATTACCTCAGGCGCAGTAGTCAACAAAAACTCGAGGAGGTTAATCCTGCCTCCCTCGAACAAGTGCGTCAACAACTCGAGGCACAGCGCGACCGCTCATTTGATCAAACCAGTGTTGTGGCACAAAGCGGAGTGAGTACCAACTTATGATTCCTTGGTTTATTCTGCTTGGCTTGGTGGCATTGGCACTGATGATGGTCGCCGTACTGCCGCTTCGTGGCAACAATACCCAGATTCGCCTAAAGTCTCAGCGTGACGAACTCGAGGACGAGTTGCAAAGCCTGTATGCTCAAATCCGTGAACTCGAGCGACAATTTGAGGATGGCGAACTGGATTCCGAGGATTATCAACGCTTTTTGCTGCGTGATGAAACCCGCGCTGCCAAACTGCTCGAGAAAATCCAAAACACCCCTGAAGAAACCCCTATGCTTGCCCCACCTCGAGCCAACCTGCGTGGTGGAATCCTGATGTTTGTGATGATAGCAGCCGTTTTGGGTGGATTGAGTGCTTTTGCTGTTCCGAACCTTGAGAATCTGGCACTCCGAGAAGGCGAACGCGAGCTGTTTCACAATCAAAAAGAACTGATTGCGCTGAGTAAAGAACTCAATGCCTTTGCTGAGAAAAACAACGCCAAACCCGAAGCCGAGCGCACAGACCTGCCGCTCGACCTCCTGATGAAATACGGCGATATTGCGTGGGAACTCGAGCGTTACGACGATGCTGCCAAAGGTTACGGCTCGGCGCTTCGGCAATTCACTGATAAAGCCCAAAAAGACCCGAATCACAAACCAGATGCGACCAACATCAAAGCCTTATCCCGCTACGGACAAATCCTCTTTTTTAGCGGCGAGAACGACCAAGCCCTCGAGTTACTCCGAACCGCCGCCAAATTTAACGATGCCGAAGCATGGCTGACCATTGGCAATATCTTATTTAGCGTCAAAAACGACCCCAAAGGCGCAATCGCCGCGTGGCAAAACTTTCAAAAGGTCAATAAAGACAAAGCCTTCGGCGCTCGAGTCCCCGACCTGATTGCCGCTGCCAAAACCCGTATCCGTGAAGCCGACCCCGGCGCAAAGCTCTTTGCAACCAGCTGCGCCAGTTGCCACGGCGCAGAAGCCCAAGGCTTGGTTGGACCCAACCTAAAAACCTCGAGCAATGCCAAAAGTGCAGAATTTTTGAAAAAACAACTCCAGAACGGCTCGAGAAACAAAGAAATGCCAGCTTTTAAGAACATTCAAGGTAAAGACCTTGAGAACCTGATTAAGTACGTCACTGGACTGTGATATGAGGCTAAATACACTGTCAACAAAAATCGTAGATTTTTGGCGAGCTATGCGAGCATGACTAAAGTACAGTGTCCATGAGTGCGGAGACTCTTTGGAGCGAAGCGGAAAATAGTCGAAGCACTTAGTTGACACTGTACTAAAGGAAAAAGGTTAAAGATAAAAGTAAACCCGTTGAAATTGTTCTTACCTTCGACTTTAGCCTTTTCTCTTTCCTTTTTAACCTTTCTTCTATGCCCTTAAACCGTCGCAAAATTCTCGAGTATTGGTGGTTGGCTCCGCTTGCGGGGGTGGCTGGGTTCTTTACTTGGTTTGGGATTCGGTCTTGGAATATTTTGGTGGGTAAACCTGCGCCAAGCAATACGCCAAAATTTACGCCAACGGCTCGAGTTCGGGTGGCTCGAGTGGCGGATTTTGCCAATCTTTGGGATTCACAAACCTTTAAGTTGGGCAATATTCCTGCTATTTTGGTTCGAGTGCAGGCTGCTCAGGCGGGAGGCATTTCGGTGCAAGGCAAGCACTTTATTGCCCTCTCGAGAAACTGTACGCACTTGCGTTGCGTGACCGAGTACATCACCAACCCTGAAATTACTTCAATGGCGTACAAATACCGCCCTGAATTTAAGCACCCTATTTTGGGTTGTGCTTGTCATTTTAGTGCCTTTGACCCAGAATTGGCTGGCAAAAGCGTTTCGGGTCCGGCGCTGTTGCCACTGCCTCGGATTCAACTCGAGGCTCGAGGGCAGGAGATTTTTGCGGTTGGACTCGAGGGTTAGTTTTTACGAAAACTGAACCACGTACTCTTTTCCTTGAATTCCGTGCGTGCGAACATCTTGAACAATTTGCTCGAGACGCAATGCAATATCCATATTCAAAAGTTGATGTTCAACACCATCTTCAACAACGATCTCTGCTGGAACATCGCGTATGATGATATGAATGTTATCTTTTTGCGTTTGATAATCAATTTTTGCTTGTGTCAAGACGTTCATCACAACCTCAGATTTTGTGAACCGTAATCACTGCATATTTGCCAATAAAAGCAACTTTGACTCGAAACCAACGCGATTCATGCTGATGCTCATAATTTATACCAGGAACTCGGTTGAGAGGGTTGTTTGGTAAATCTTTGCTCACGGGAATTCCAACCAGTATCGCCTCAAGAACTTTAACCAACGGAATGTTATCATAATCGGCTTCGGTAACGGCGTGCGGCTCAATACGAATTTGTTTTTGGAGCAGTGCTAGATGGATTCGTTCTATTTCCCAATCCAAAATTTCGGAAGTAGAAAAATCAAACGCTTCTGGCACGGTGACAGTCTAACGTCTCGTGGCATGTTTTGTCAGCTTTCTTTCAAAGTTGATAGGTTAGGCATTTTTATCGTAAGGAATGATCT
>JAAFJQ010000132.1 GCA_013298185.1 Deinococcales bacterium | reverse complement strand
GTCGAAGACGCTTTTAAGCTGCAACATACGCTTTTGTACCAACACTACATCGAAGTGCCAATTCTCGAGGTGCGAGGGCGTTTGTACACCCGCCTCGCAGCGCAAGTCTATAACCAAATCAGCGATTATGAACGTTTGGCAGAAGTTTTAGCTGAGTTGGTTGGACTCGAGCCAAGATAGCACTCGAGAACAGCAAAAACCCGTGGCTCGAGAAGGGGTTGTGTGATTGCAACAGGCAGCCCTCTCCCGACTCGCTTCTTGACCCTAAGATGCACCTGACGGGCAGGGTCGCTTAGGCTCGTCACCCTCGTCCCGCGCAGACGCGGGAGAGGGTAGGGTGAGGGGCTGATTGACTGCATTGTTACATGTACTAAGAATTTTTGCCCTTAGCTAAAGCCGCTTAAACCTAAATCAATCCAAGCTCACGCACAGCTTTGCGCTCATCCTCGAGTTCCGCCGCCGTGGCATCCATCTTGGCACGACTGAAATCATTGATCTCAAGACCTTGAATGATGCTGTACTGCCCATTTTTGCAAGTCACTGGGAAGCTATAAATCAGTCCTTCAGGAATGCCGTAACTGCCATCCGATGGTATGCCCATGCTCGCCCATGCCGAACCCAATGCCCAATCGCGCATGTGGTCTATGGCAGCGTTGGCAGCACTGGCGGCACTGCTGAGACCTCGAGCTTCGATAATGGCTGCTCCGCGTTTTGCCACGGTGGGAATAAATGTTCCCTCGAGCCATGCTTGGTCATTCACCAAAGCAGCCGCATTTTGCCCGCCAACGGTGGAATGGTAAATATCTGGATACTGCGTACTCGAGTGATTGCCCCAAATCGTCAGTTGTGCAATGCTCGAGACTGGCTGACGGGTCTTGGCGGCTAGTTGCGACAAAGCACGGTTATGATCCAAGCGGGTCATGGCAGTGAATTGCTTCGGGTCGAGCTTAGGCGCGTGCTGCTGGGCAATCAGTGCATTGGTGTTGGCTGGATTGCCAACCACCAAAACCTTGACATCTCTGGCTGCCACTTCGGACAGCGCATGACCTTGGGGCTTAAAGATACCGCCGTTGGCTGCCAGCAAATCGCCGCGTTCCATGCCTTGCTTGCGGGGCATTGCGCCAACCAACAAGGCATAATTCACATCGGCAAAGGCAACCATTGGGTCATCCGAGGCGACCACACCAGCCAGCAAAGGAAAAGCGCAATCCTCGAGTTCCATTATCACACCCTGCAAGGCTTTCAAAGCAGGGGTAATCTCGAGCAAATGCAGAATAACGGGTTGGTCTTTGCCGAGCATTTCGCCACTGGCAATCCGAAACAATAAACTATAACCAATTTGACCAGCCGCGCCGGTCACGGCAACACGCACAGGTGTTTTCATAAAATCCTCCTAGGGTAGCGCTCGAGTTGGCTCGAGGTCGCTTTTGCTGCCCTATCATAAAGGCTGGGCTGCGGCAAATGCCCTAGCGGGTCATCCGATTTGAGCTTCTACCCTTTGACTGTTAAAAGTGGCTCGAGTTCAACCACTGCCCTGACCATCTCGGCTTGGGTTTGGGTTTCAATGATGCTGCCAATGCCTTTGTAAGCAAAAGGCGCTTCTTGGCGCAGCATCGCAAGGTGTTCGCGTACAATGTCGGGTCTGGCTTTGACTTTGGGGTCATGCCAATCTAACGGCGTGACCACCCGATAACGCGCCAAAAAATCCTTGAATTCTTGTTCAGAGCCGCGCATCGCTTCGCCTCTGGACTGAATTCGCCCTGCACCATGACTGGCACTCTCGAGGTTATTGGGCTTGCCTGTGCCAGCCAGCACAAATGAGCTTGCGCCCATTGCGCCCGGAATCAGCACAGGCTCACCATAATAGGCATATGGCGTGTGCTGCATTGCTTCAAAGCCTCGAGCGGGCGTTGCGCCTTTGCGGTGCAGCGCCGTGTCTTGCTCTTGCCAAAGCAAATTATGTGGTGCATCGTAAAGGAGTGGGTAATCGGTGCTGCCCACCGTTTCCTCGAGCGCCGCAAAAACCATCAGTGCCAAGAAAACCCGATTGGCAAAAGCAAAGTTGCTGGCATTACGTAACGGGGTTCGCCAAGTATTCTCGAGTAACGACATCGGGTAAATCCCATTTTCAGGGTGTGGAATGCCTTTGGGGTACGCTTCTCGAGTCGCGGTTTTCAAGGCTTGCCCTGCCAAATGCCCTAGCCCTAGGCTGCCTGAGTGAATCATCACTACCACTTGATCGGTTTGTAGACCCCACGCATGAGCTGTGACAGGGTCAAGGATTTTATGAACCCGTTGCACCTCGGCGAAGTGATTACCACCGCCAAGGCTACCGATTTGTGCGTCTCTCGAGATGGTGTTCGGTTCACCCATCCAATCCTCGAGTCCATTCATGCAGTGTTTGGTTTTGAGGCTACCGCGTTGCTCGACCCGATCAAAGTCTTGCCCAAGCTCATGCCAAGCTCGCCACAACCCTTGGTTTTGGAACTTGGGAACAGCATTTTGTAGCCCTTCGAGACCATCTTGGAGCAGCGCTTGGCGCTGCAAACCAGTCATTGGGATGCTGCGCCCACCTTCAAAAAATAAGTGCCTTAAGCGTTTCTCGAGACGGTCAAGGTTATTCAGCACATCTTCAGAACGCAAACCGGTTTGGTGCAACCTCATCCCACAATTGATGTCATTGCCAATCGCTTGCGGCAAAAGAAAGCCTCGGGTTTGCATGACCGTTCCCACAGGAATCCCTTGGGCTTTATGGAGATCTGGGGTGAGAATCACCCGCTCGAGCCTTGCGTTGCTTGGAAACGCTTCTGGGTTGGCAAGTTGAAGGGCTTCAAGGGTTTGTTGCACCTCGAGTAAGCGCAGCAACTCATCTATTGCTTTGCGCTCAATTGGCACAGCAGCATTGGCAAAAATCGTGGTTGGAACAGAAAAAGGATTTTGAACCTCGAGCGCCGTCTCGGAGACTCGAGTCAAACGTGAATCAGACATAAATAACCTCGGTTGAAAGAATAGAAGAAAAGCGGCACTAAAAAGCGCTTGCGATTTCCTCGAGCAGCAACCGAGACCTCAAGGTAAACTCAGCATAAAACCAGGTCTGCCAATCTGCATCGGCTGAGTGGCGTAGTGATTGCTTCGAGATGATTGTTTTGCAGTTTGTCACACTTTTGACTTGTTCCTCTCGACACCATCTGGTAAAAATTGTTAGACTGCTAGAACGCTCGTTACAACCCATTTCTCGAGCGCGTCTCTAGGAGGAAGTATGAAGAAAGCAGTCTTAGCTCTGACTTTGCTCGGCACGGGTGCATTGATTGCTGCCGTGGCGCAAAGCAATAAGCCAATTGTGGTTGGCTCGGTTGGTCAGCCCGTGTCATTGGCATCCGGTAAAATCTCCGATGGTAACAGCATCTTTGTGCAGCAGCAAATCTATGATCGTTTGCTCGACTTTAAGCCCGGAACAACCGAAGTCATGCCAGCCTTGGCACTCTCGGCTCGTCCGAATGCCAATGCCACCAGTTGGTTGTTCACCTTGCGTGGCGGCGTGCGTTTCCACGACAACACTGTCTTTGATGCCAAAGCCGTCAAAGCCAATTTTGATTTCTGGTGGGATGACACCCGCGCTGGTTTCTTCAAGAGTGGTAACAGCATTGTTCCAGACATCTTTGAGGCTTACAAAAGCGGTAAGAGCTTAATCAAAAGCGTCGAAGTGGTCAATAACTTGCAAGTGCGTGTCAATATGAATTCGCCATTTGCGAACTTAGACGAGGTTTTCGCCACGGGTTACTTTGGTATTGTCAGCCCAGCCGCTTTGGCTAAATTTGGCGAAGACAAGTACGGTTCAGCCAACACCCTTGCTGTAGGAACTGGTCCATTTGTGGTAAAAAGCTGGCAAACTGGCGACCGCATCTTGCTCGAGGCAAACAAGAACTATTGGAAACGCGGTTTTCCAAAAGCACCAGGCATGATTATTCGTTTTATCGGCGACGCTGCTGCTCGAGTGGCTGAACTTCGCGCTGGTAACATTGACATGATCCCAACTGGCGCATTGCCTTATGACACGCTGCCAGCTTTGAAAGCTGATGCCAATGTCAAACCAGTTTTCCGCCCAGGTTTCAACGTTGGTTACTTGGCTTTGAACCAAGTGGCTGAATTTGGTGGAGCAAAGAACCCACTCGCCAACCAAAAAGTTCGCTTGGCAGTCGCCAGCGCGATTGACAAGAAATCCTTGGTCAATAGCTTCTACGGTGAGTACGGCGTAACCAATGCGTACCTCCCACCACTGGTGATGAACTGGAGCTACCCCAAGAACCAAAAAGATTACGTTTACAACCCAGAAGCTGCCAAGAAACTCCTTGCTGAAGCTGGTTACCCCAATGGTTTCACCATGGAACTTTGGTACATGCCCGTCAGCCGTCCGTACTTCCCCAACGCCAAGCCATTGGCTGAAACCATGGCAAAGGATTTGGCAGCCGTTGGCATCAAAGTCGAACTTAAATCCAAAGATTGGGGCGCGTACTTAGACGATGTTGACGCTGGTAAATTCCAAAGCTACATGCTCGGTTGGACAGGCGATTACAATGACCCAGACAACTTCTACACCCCACTCATCGGACCTGGTACATCGAAAGAAACAGGTTACAACAATCCAAAACTCTTTGGTTTGCTCGACGATGCCCGCAAAGCCACCAGTAAAGCCAAAAAAGGTGAAATCTACGGACAAGTTGCGGATATTCTCTTCGAGGATATTGTCAAAATGCCAATTGTTCACAGCCGTCCACTCTTGGCACAACGCGCTACACTCGAGGGCTGGACTCCAGGACCTCTTGGTAGCGAACCATTGATTGACACTTTTGTGAAGTAAACCCATTCTCGAGCGATGGGTTTTGAGGATTTCTTCAAAGCTCATCGCTCAAAGCTATAACAAAGGAACTTCTTTTGACCGCCTATTTTTTTCGTCGTTTGCTCGGCTTAATTCCCGTGCTTTTTGGCATCAGTGTACTGGTGTTCAGCTTTGTCAGAGCCATCCCCGGCGACCCCGCTCGGGTCATGCTTGGTGAACGCGCCACCGACGAATCGGTGCGCCAAATCCGTCAAGACATGGGTTTGGACCGTCCTGTGGTCGAGCAGTACCTTAAGTACATGGGTGGGATTTTTCGTGGCGATCTCGGCACGAGTATTTTCTCACAAATTCCAGTTTCTGACGATATGAAACGCCGTTTTCCAGCCACCCTCGAGCTTAGCTTAGCAGCCATGCTTTTTGCGCTCCTTGTTGGTGTGCCGCTTGGGATTTTAGCGGCTGTTAGACGCAACAGCAGTGTGGATAACATTGCCATGGCAATTGCCCTAATTGGTGTTTCCATGCCTGTGTTTTGGCTAGGCATGATTATGAAATACATTTTTTCAATCTCGAGCAAGGTTTTTCCGCCCTCAGCGCGTTTAGACGATATTTTATCATTTAGTTTTGTGCCAATCACTAATATGTACGTCTTGGACGGCATTTTGCGCCTCAACCCAACCATTGTCTGGGATGCGATGCTGCACCTTGTGATGCCAGCCGTGGCACTCGGCACAATTCCCATGGCAATCATTGCCCGCATGACCCGCTCGAGCATGGTCGAAGTGCTTTCCCAAGATTACGTGCGAACCGCTCGAGCCAAAGGGCTGGTGCAACGCTCAGTCATCTGGAAACACGCCCTAAGAAACGCCATGCTGCCTGTGATTACCGTGGTTGGTTTAAGTTTTGGTGGTTTACTCTCAGGCGCGGTACTCACCGAAACCATTTTTGCCTGGAGCGGCATTGGAAGCTGGATTTACGAAGGCATTTTTCAACGCGATTACCCTGTGATTCAAAGCGGTGTGCTGCTGGTCAGTTTTGTTTTTGTGGTGGTGAATTTAATGGTGGACATGAGCTATGCCATTTTTGACCCTAGAATTCAGTATAGATAAGGCTTTTGATATGGGCTTTTGCGTATCAGGGCGAGGCGTGCCTCGCCCCTACGGCTGGACACAAATATCACCAACAAACCGTAGGGGCGAACCCCTGTGTTCGCCCTGTGAGACGATACAATTTTACATTTGCCTCGAGAAATGCGTTTAGGATTTTAGAAATTTAAGGAATGTAATTTTACGAAATTCTCGAGTCAAAGCTAGAAGCTAGGAGCTAACAATGCTTGCAACTGCTAAAATCGAAACGCCTTTTTCCATCATCCGTCGCCGCTTTCGCAAATCTGCTCCGGGCAAAGTTGGCTTGGTGCTGACGGTTTTGTTTATTGCTTTGGCGTTACTTGCGCCTGTGTTGCGTCCTTATGATGCGAGCATGGACGGCAACCTGAGTGAAAAATTCAAACCACCAAGTTTGCAGCATCTGATGGGAACCGATGACCTTGGTCGGGACATCGCGGTGCGGGTGTGGCATGGGGCGCAAATCAGTTTGCGGGTCGGGGTGATTTCAGTTTCGATTGCGCTTTTTATTGGTAGTTTCTTTGGTTTTCTGGCGGGTTTTTTTGGTGGTTGGTTTGACACGGTACTTGGTTGGATTACGGACTTGATGCTGGCTTTTCCGGGGACGCTGCTTGCCATTGGTATTGTGGCGATTAGCCCCAAGCCGAGTCTCGAGACGACGCTTTTAGCTATTAGCATTGTGCAAATCCCCATTTATATTCGTCTTGCAAGGGGCAGCGTGCTTGGTTTGCGTGACCTCGAGTATGTGCAAGCTGCCAATGCGCTTGGTGCGAACCGCTTGCGGGTGTTGTTTAAGCACCTTGTGCCAAATGCCTTGACACCGCTTTTGGTACAAGCCACACTTTCGATTGCCACAGCGACCCTCGAGACAGCTGGGCTGGGTTTCTTGGGCTTAGGGGCGCAACCACCCACACCAGAGTGGGGAACGATGATTGCCGATGCGTTTCGTGGGGCGTACTGGGATTCTGCGCCTTGGACAACCATTTTTCCCGGCTTAGCGATTTTGGTGAGTGTGCTTGGTTATAACCTTTTGGGCGATGGCTTGCGCGATGTGCTTGACCCAAGGGCAGTGAATTAACTCGAGATTTGATTTTTCTGTTTCGGTTCTCGAGGGTGTATTGATGTGTTAAAAAAAGACCATATTTTTAACGTATTTTGCTGATGTGTTAGAAATACAAACATTTTCTTGATTTCTGATTATTACACTGTTAACAAAAATCGTAGATTTTTGGCGAGCTATGCGAGTATAACCAAAGTACAGTGTTGATGGGTGCGGAGACTCTTTGGAGCGAAGCGGAAAATAGTCGGAGCATTTAATTAACACTGTAATTATCCATGCTTCAAAAGTTGTTCGCACTATTAAATTATACTTTAAGCACTTATTTCCTGTCTTACCCGATGTCACACGCTATCACCGCACCATTCGCAATCTCGAGGGTATCTGGGCTGATTTTGCGCTTTGCCTAGCCAATCAAGTAGAAGATGACACCACCTATGCCACAGATAGCAAACTGTTGCCTATTTAACTCGAGGTCAGTTCTTGGTTTTGAATCAATTGAATTCGTTCTGATCGGTTCGGGCTGGTGTTTGCCGCAAGATAGCTGCTCAAAACTTTCGGTTATGGTTAGGGCTTTGAACGACTAGCACCCGACGTAAATCAAACGATTTTCCATAGTTTTACAGCGCGTCTTGAGAGGATTTCTCGAGACACGCTGCGTTTTTTTGGTGATCCCAACGAGACTTGAACTCGTGTCTGCGCCTTGAGAGGGCACCGTCCTAGACCGCTAGACGATGGGACCATCGTGGTGGTGCAAGCTGTTCTCGAGGCGGACGTTCTCGAGGGGCTTTGGCTGGGGAACGTGGATTCGAACCACGATAAACAGATCCAGAAACTGTTGTCCTGCCGTTAGACGATTCCCCATTGCACGGCATTCTCGAGGGTTTTCCCCGAGCGGTTAGGAGTGTATCAGGGTCGGGGGGTTGTGTCAAATCAGCCTTTGGTTCCAGTTAAGACCACGCCTTCAATGATTTGTTTTTGGAAAATTGCAAAGACTATTAAGACGGGTATGACAGCAAGGCTCGAGGCGGTCATGATGAGGTGCCATTCTGCGCCGGCTTCGCCGCTAAAGAGGGCGATGCCGATGGGTAAGGTGCGGATTTCTGGGCTTTGGATGATGATGAGTGGCCACAGGTAAGCGTTGTAATTGCCTAGAAAATTAAAGATGGCAAGCGCTGCTAAAGCTGGGGTGATGAGCGGTAGTCCAATGCGGGTGTACAGACCAAATTCGGATAAGCCATCTAAGCGCCCTGCGTCAAAGAGTTCATCGGGGATGCTTTCAAAAAAGCCGCGCAGTAAGAAAATGCCAAAGGCGGTAATCATGCCCGGTAAGGCAATCGCAAAGTAGGTGTTGGCAATGCCGAGTTTCAGCGCCCCAAGATACCAAGGAATGACCAGCATTTCGGTGGGGATCATCAGGGTGGATAAAATCAGAACAAAAATAATTTCTTTGCCTGGAAAGCGCAATTTGGCGAGGGTGTATGCCACCATTGAATCAAAAATCAGCACCGAGATTGTGGAGACAATCGCCACGCCAATTGAATTGACAAACCAGCGCAAAAAACCTGTGTTTCGTAAGACTTCATTGTAATTTTCCAGCGTTGGGTTGGGTGGGAAAATGCCCGGTTGAAAAACATCTTGATACGTCTTTAAGCTGGTCAGCACCATCCAAAGAAAAGGAAAAGCTGTGACCACACTGCCAAGAATCAGTATGGCGTAAACCCACCACGCGGCTCCTCGAGAACGGCGTTTTTGGGTGCTGGTTTTGGGGATGTTCTGTGTGGCAATCATTAGTAATCCACTCGCTTTCGTAGGACGGTCAGTTGTAAAATCGTGAACAGCAGAATAATCACAAATAAGACCACCGTCACTGCCGCCGCGTACCCGTATCTCGAGCTTTCAAAACCAGCGCGGTAAATGTACAAGGCTACAGTCAGGGTGCTGTCGAGCGGACCACCCTTGTCGGTTGGGTTGAGGTTAGCGATTTGCGTGAACAGTTGTAAAAAGCCATTGGTGGCAATCACCACGCTAAACACCAGTGTGGCGTTCAGGAGCGGCAGGGTCATGTACCAAAAGCGCTGCCAAGGGCTTGCGCCGTCCAGTTCGGCGGCTTCGTAGTACATGCGGGGTACACCTTCTAAGCCAGCAATGAAAATCACAATTTGAAAACCAAGTTGTTGCCAAACCACCAGTGCCACGGCGGCATACAAGGCTTGGTCTGGTGACATCAAAAAAGGCTGCGCGGGAATGCCGATGCTGGTCAGTAACGCATTGACAGGACCAAAGTTCTTGTTCAGCAGCCACTGCCAAACCCAAGCACTTGCCACAATTGGTGTGATGTAAGGCGCAAAGTACACCGCTCGTAGCCAACCACGCCCTTTGTTGATGCTCGAGAGCAGCATCGCAATCCCTAAACCCAGCACCAACTGAGCTGGCACGCCAATCAGGGTGTAAAGCAGCGTATTCCAGAGTGAGCGCAGAAAAACCTTGTCGGAGAACAATTCCTTGAAGTTATCCAATCCAATGAACGGCGCGGGTTTCAGTGGCGAATTAAAATCGAGTAACGATAAACGCAAACTATCAAAAGCAGGGTAAATTCGTACCAATAAAAAAAATGCCAGTGGGACAATCAAAAAAACATATGCCCAAATCGCTTGGCGCTGGGCTAGTTTCAGTGTTTTTTGGCGCGGGGCTTGGTTCATGACCTAGCCTACTGCGAAATGCTGTTGTACGTCCAATCAGTCTCGAGAAGGCTCGTCAGGTAGAATCATCTTATGCGTTCTATCCCCATGGCTTTTTTAGCTCGTATGAAAACCATTTTGGGCGATCAGTACGCAGCTTTTGCCCAGCAACTCGAGTTTGGCGAACGTCAATATGCCATTCGGGTGAACAGCTTAAAATTATCTCGAGAAGGGCTGCTCGAGCTACTGCCTTCGATAAATTTTGAAGCTGTGCCATGGTCAGAAACAGGTTTATATGCGCCTTGGGAAGCCCGATTGGGTTCTCATGCGCTGCATCATGCTGGGGCGTTTTATGTGCAGGAAGCCAGCGCTCAAGCAGTGGCAGCGGCGCTCGAGGTCAAGGCAGGTTCTCGAGTGCTGGATTTATGCGCTGCGCCTGGTGGGAAAAGCACGCACTTGGCAGCGCTCATGCAAAACCAAGGAATGCTGGTTTGCAATGAAATTCATCCGACTCGAGCCAAAGCGCTGGCGGAGAATCTCGAGCGTTTGGGCTGCATTGGCGCAGTCACCAACGAAGAACCAGCTCGCTTGGCGCAAAAATGGGGTGCGGTGTTTGATTTTGTTTTGGTGGATGCCCCGTGCAGTGGCGAAGGCATGTTCCGCAAACACGATGCGGCGCTCGAGGCGTGGTCAGAAGCGCATGTGAGCGCTTGTGCGGTGCGTCAGAGCAGCATTCTCGAGGATGCTGCCAAGTTACTGGCTGATGGCGGCGTGTTGCTCTACAGCACTTGCACTTTTGCCCCAGAAGAAAATGAACAAGTGATTGAACAATTTCTAGCTCAGCACCCGGAATTCAGTCTCGAGGTGATTCAGGGTTTTACCCGTGGTCTGGGTGGTATTGGCTCGAGACTGCTGCCGCATCAATTGCGTGGTGAGGGGCATTTTCTGGCGCGGTTACGCAAATCGGGTAGGGGAGAGGAAGTCAGCCGCCGCTCGAGCCAAAGTTACAACTCAAAGCTCTGGACTGAGTTCAAGCAAGAATTTAACTTACCTGTCGGTCAGCCGCTCGAGTTTCGCGGCAAAATAGAAATGGTGTCTTATGATGCCCCAAGTTTTGATGGTCTAAAGGCGCTGCGAATTGGGACTCGCGTGGCGCAGATTGAAAAGAATCGTCTCGAGCCACATCATGCCCTGTCTCGAGTGCAGCCTCATGTCAACGTCCTTGAACTCGAGCCATCAGAAGTCGGTGCGTACTTGCGTGGTGAAACCATCACTCGAGCGGGCGAAGCAGGTTGGGTGCTGCTGACGACTCAAGGTTTTGGGCTTGGTTGGGGTAAGCGGGTTGGCAGTACAATCAAGAACCATTACCCCAAACATTTGCGTGGTCAAACCATTGCTTTTGAAGATTAAATGAAATCCATAAAACGAAGGAGGGGACAAGCCCCTCCCATTTGTATCAGGTTAAGCAATCTTCCCGAGGATCAAATCGAAAATACGCAACGTCTCACGGACTCCCCCTCTCTTGACCACATACGCGCACCTAACGGGCGTGGTCGTTCGCTGTGCTCGACCCCTCATTGAGCTACCGTTTGCACACAAGTATGCAACCTATCTTTCAAAGACGTATTCAATTGATTTGGTCGAGAATCCAAAAGTTGGGTCATATTGATGAA
>JAAFJQ010000131.1 GCA_013298185.1 Deinococcales bacterium | reverse complement strand
CGGCGGGTGCTTTGATTCTAGGGCGGGTGCATGATGAAAACACCGTGGCATTAAATGGCATTTCTGGTCATGCTGGTTTGTTTGGCAGTGTCCTCGAGGTGCATCAGTACATGACCGCTTTGATGACAGGTAAAATCCTTTCAAATGCGATGCTTGAACTGATGCAGCGCCCCTTGGCTCGAGGGGAATCCGATGCTCGGGCTTTTGGTTGGTTGATTCCACACAACAACTGGCTGGGCGGGCAGAATTGTCCGCCTGACACGCTAGGACACACAGGTTTTACTGGTACAGGGATTTGGTTTTCGCTTAGCACTGGACAATGCAATGTTTTACTATCCAATCGTGTTTGCCCATCCCGCGATACCCCGAATGACATCGCAGGTCTAAGGCGAAATTTCAACACGTCAGCATGGGATTTTTCATCAATTTGACATCACGATTTTTAATTCTCGAGTAGACTGGAGTCGCAATTCATTTGGAGGGAACACCTGTGAAACCACTCTTTCGTTGGCTTATCGTCTTGTCTTTTTTATTCAGCGCTGCCCATGCCCAATCCCTGCCAAAGGAAATTCGTAACCGAATCATGCAATCGGTGGTTGAAGTACTAGCCCTCGAGAATGACTCTGGCGCTCCACGTTACGGGCAGCAAGGCGGCAGCGGCACAATCATCAGTGCCAGTGGTTATTTGCTGACCAATTACCATGTGATTTTTAATGATGATACCAACAAAGAAATCAAACGTCACGCAATTCGTTTCACCGAGAATCCAACCAAAGAACCAAGCATTAAAGGCATTGCCACGATTGCTTTGGCGCTTCCTAAACTTGATTTGGCGCTGCTTAAGATCACCCAAGATGAAAAAGGCAACCCAATTTCCCCAAGCCAAACGTGGGTGGCTTCGCCAGTTGGTAATCCTTTTGAGATGGTGCTGGGCGAACACTTAACCATTGCTGGCTACCCCGACATCGGTGGGCGCACGATCACTTTTACCACAGGGGTTTTCAGTGGCTGGACAGCCGAGAATTACCGAGCCAGTGGCACAAACTGGATCAAAACCGATGGCAAAATCACCAGTGGAAACTCTGGCGGGGGCGCATTTGACGAGCAAGGTCATTTGATTGGTGTGCCAACAGGCGGTATCTCGAGACGCATCAGTTCTAATTTCACCGAGTTTCAAAATTACCTGCGTCCTATTCATTTGGCGTATCAATTGTTTGATGCCCAAGTGCCAGATGCACTTTACGCAGCTGGGCGCAAACCGCTCTTACCGCCCGATGTGGATGCCACAGGTTTGGTGCGTCCAGTTGTGGCTGGCGGTTTACTTCCAGCTAAAACAGGGCAGGTCTGGAACATGACCATTGAAGGACTGCCAACTTGGACAATCAACCTGACCCGTTTGGACCAAGACAACGACCCAACTGGAAACGCCACTCAGGTAGGCACAAGCCAACCGTTTATTGCTTACGCTTACGAAGACGATGGAGTGTTTTTATTTCATGTGGAATCGCAACGCAACGAAGCCTTTGCTTGTAGCTTTGAAGACCCAATCACGGTTCGCGGTAGCACCTTGGCAGATGGCGAAGCCCTGAACAGCCCACCCAACGCCGATGATTGGCGCAGCTTGAATAAAACCTGCACTGTCACCTTGCAAACCAGCACCGCTGCCACCACGCTACCAGTCACCACACCAGAACCACCCAAGCTCAACACTGTGCCAGCCGCTCCGGGCGCACTGATTGCCAGTTTCCCACCCAAACCCGGGCAAATCTGGACAGTCACCATCGAAGGACTTGAACCTTGGACACTCGAGTTTAAGAACCTAGACCGCGATGGCGACCCCGAAGGTACCAGCCGCCAAGGAAATTCCAGCGCCACCAGCCCAGCGTATGCTTTTACCGATCAAAACGAAAAAGTCTTTCAGTTCTTTGTGGGTAACAACGGCTACTGGTGTGTGTTTGCTAAACCTGTTTTTGACGGAGCAACCATAAGCGGTGGGCAAGCCTTCTACCGAGCTGCCAATCAATCAGGTGCAGGACCACTGAACAAAAGCTGCACTGCCACAATCCTGTCCTCGAGCAATCCAAGCCTGTTTCTTAAGCAACGAATGCGTTAAGCCGCTGCCAGCCGCTGGCGGCTTCGGGTAGGCTATCGCGCACTTCCTCGGATTGGACTTGACCATTTGCATAGCAACGCACCACCAATTGCTGATTGCCGCTTTTGGGGGTCCAATCCAAACTCCAGCGCGTCCAAGCGTACCGAGCGCGTTTCTCGAGTTTGGCGTTTGTCCAAGTCTGACCGCCATCGGTACTGACTTCGACTTTTTCGATTGGCTGAATGCCCGCATAAGCAATGCCGCGCAGCTTAGCAACTTCGCCAGCCTTGAGTTTAGGTAAGTCATCAATGCGGCTGAGCGGTTGAACATATGCTGTGCGACTCCAACCACGGTTTGCCCAGTACCCAAGACGCTCCTCGCTCGAGAGACTGATTTTGGTCAACCAGCGCGGTTGTTTCATGCCGTAATGCCCCGGCAGAATCACCCGCAGCGGAAAGCCGTGCTTGCTGTTCAGGGCTTCGCCATTGATAAAGTACGCCAGCAAAACATTGTCTTCAAGAGCTTGTCCAAGCGGTAAGGATTCATAAAAACCATCAGCGGCTTCCCAAGTAATCCATTTCGCCCCAGCTTCAATACCAACCTTCTCGAGCAGGTCTTTGACCCGTAAGCCACGCCAAATGCAGTTACCGATTAATGTGCCGCCAACCGGATTAGAAATACAGCTCATGGTGAACTCGAGGTCTTGGGGTGTGAATTGGTCTTTGAGTTCTTGGAGCTTAAATTTCTGTGGATTTTTGACCAAACCACCCAGCTCGAGCGACCACGTTTCTTCATTGATTCTTGGGTCAAGCGCTTCGTTGTTGATTGAAACATAGTACAAGTCTTGTTGGGAGACAATCCCATCTGGAAGTTTTGGCAGATTGCCATTTGCAACAGGTGCTGCCACAGCGCTGCTCGAGCCACGAAGCAGCGGTTGCAGCACGCCAAAAGCCCCTAAGCCCAAGACGCCCACTGCACCTCCAGTTAAGGTTCTCAGTGTACCGCGTTTGGCGGTATCCGTCTCGAGGGGCTGTAAAACGAAACGAATGCCGTAGTAGAGCGCCGCGTAAGCCGCCGCCCAAACAATTGCCAATAAACCTTGGCTCGAGAACAGCAAAACCAAACTGATTGCGCCCACACCAAGGCTGGCGCTCAGGATGCTGGCACGTCCAAGAAGGGTAAGACCACCAATAAACAACAAACTCGAGCCAAGAAAGGCGGCGATTTTTCCAGCTTCACCAAAGCCCAAAAGCGAATGCACCAATTGAAACATTTGTGGTGTACCAAGCCAAAAAGTCATGGCGTTGTACAATTTTTCCAAAGGCGAGGGCAGCCCTAGGAAAACTCGAGCAAGCAAACTGATGGCAGATAGCGCAACACTGGCAATAAAGGCGGGCATCATGACTTAGTGTACGAATAAACAAGGTGAAAAGTTCAGTCGCAGGGCAACCGCAAAGCTGGCAAAATCGTTGATTGGCATAACTGATCGCATTATTGTGTGCAGGGCGATGCTTGTCACATATACTCCGACTTAATACCCAAATACGTCTCTGATGATATTTTTAACCATTCAAGTAACGAAATGGATTGCTTCGCTACGCTCGCAATGACGGCATGAGTGAATGTCGTCATTGCGAAGAGTGCAACGACGAAGCAATCTAAGTTGTGAGTTAAATTGTTTCTGATTAAGTTGGAGTCAATGACTTTATGTTCGTCTGGTCTGTCATGGTAAATGCTTTGAGATTGCTTTCAATCAGGACTTTGCGGTTGCCCTGAGTTCAGTGGCAAGGGTTTTGTCAGAATCCAAACAATTGTGTTACACTACCCGTAAGCGTTTACGATATGTTCTCAACTCCTCTTACCCATCAACAAACCCGTTTGCTCGAGACTCTCGAGTCAAAGATTCCTAAGTCTGTCCCCGAGCGCCATGTGCTGCAAGCACGGCTCAAACGGTACTTGCCAGAACTGCTCGAGGGCTTGGCGGTCTACCAACCAACCCAAACCCAACTCGAGCAGCTTCTTAAAATCATGGTCACGCACCACAAAGCCCGTAAGCCTAGTTTGCGCTTGCTTGACCTCGAGCGCTTGCTGGCACCTGATTGGTTTGAGCGCCCCGAAACGATTGCTTATGTTGCCTACACCGAGCGCTTTGCAGGTAACTTAAAAGGTGTTCTCGAGAAAGTCCCGTACCTCGAGTCAATGCACATCAAATACTTGCACCTGATGCCGTTTTTACAGCCTCGTCCCGCACCACACGATGGTGGCTACGCGGTGCAAAATTACCGTGAAGTGCGCTCGGACCTTGGCACAATCGAAGATTTGGAGCATCTGACCGAAGCATTACACCAAAGAGGCATCAGTTTATGTTGCGACCTTGTACTCAACCATGTGGCACTGGAACACGAATGGGCAACCAAGGCTCGAGGTGGCGATAAAAAATACCAGAATTACTTTTACATGTATCCAGACCGCACCATGCCCGACCAACTCGAGCAGCACCTGCCCGAAGTTTTCCCAGACTTTGCACCAGGTAACTTTACATTTGACCAAGCCTCAAAAACATGGGTTTGGACAACCTTTAACGCTTGGCAATGGGACTTAAATTGGAGCAACTTCGAGGTCTTTCTCGAGTTCGCTGATGTGATTTTATGGCTTTCAAACAAAGGCATTGATATTTTTCGCTTGGATGCGATTGCTTTTATTTGGAAACGCCTTGGTACAAACTGCCAAAACCTACCCGAAGTGCATCAGATCACCCAAGCCCTGCGAAGCGTTGCCAGAATTGTTGCGCCAGCCGTGTTATTCAAAGCCGAGGCGATTGTGCCACCAAATGACTTGATTCATTACTTAGGGCGTGGGCAGCACTTTGGCAAAGTGTCAGACACCGCGTATCACAACAGCTTGATGGTGCAACTTTGGTCAAGCCTTGCATCTAAGGACACTCGGTTGATGAGCCATGCACTGCGGCAATTTCCCAAGAAACCCAGCAACACTGCTTGGAACACCTATTTGCGTTGCCATGATGACATCGGCTGGGCAATTTCAGACTTGGATGCCAGTGCGGTTGGCTTAGATGGCTACGCCCATCGACGGTTCTTATCGGACTTTTATGCAGGGTATTTCAAAGGTACATTTGCCAAAGGCTTGGTTTTCCAAGAAAACCCCAAAACCCATGACAGGCGCATTTCGGGTAGTGCCGCCAGCTTGGCTGGTTTAGAACTGGCACTCGAGCAATCCGACCCGCGCCAAGTTGAACTGAGTGTGCAACGCCTACTGATGACCCATGCAGTGGTTTTTTCGTTTGGTGGCATACCACTCTTGTACATGGGCGACGAATTGGCATTACTGAACGACCACAGCTTTCTCGAGAACCCTGAAATGAGCATGGATAACCGCTGGGTACATCGCCCAGCTATGCCATGGGAAGTGCTGGCGCGACTCGAGCAACCAGTTTCGTTGCAAGAACGCGCTCAAGCCCAAGTGCAAGCTGGCATGAAAAAACTGATCGAAGCTCGAGTTCAGACACCGCAGCTTCACGCTGCAATCGAAAGCACGGTTCTTGAGTCGCCAAATGCTCATGTTTTTGTTTTCGAGCGCTTACATCCAACAGGGCGTTTACTTTGTGTATTTAATTTCTCTGACACTGCCCAGGTGTTGCCGATGTGGTGGCTGGGTACGTCCCAAGCCATTGACCAAATCAGTCAACAGCCCGTCAGAATCGAATCAGGTGGTTTGTGGTTGGCGGCATACCAGTACCTGTGGCTGCTCGAGAAATAAATTTTGCGTTCTGTCCCATACTTTTGTCTAGTGCAGAGGTCTATGCTCTTAGGTTAGACTATCGGATAAGTAACAATTTTATGTTACTTTAGTCACACTACATGACGGGAGTCGTACTATGCCAAGTACGGGATCGTGTGGGTTGGGGAGCTTGTATATGAACCTCATTTCCATAGGAAGATTCTCCCGTTTGACGGGCTTATCTATTCGTGCCTTACGACTCTATAACGCCGAAGGTATCCTCGAGCCGAATCATATTGACTCTGAGACAGGGTATCGGTATTACACCCTTGACCAACTTGATTTAGCGGAACGCATCAAATTATTGCGCGAATGCGAAATGCCACTTGAACAGATTCTGGCATTGCTGCGCCACCCAAAAGAAACCACTCAACGTTTGCTCGAGCATCAAGCTCATATTCAAAGTCGTTTACAACAGCATCGGCAAATGCTCGAGAAAATAGATAAACTGATCGAAAACACCACTGAACCTTTTGTGGTTACCTACAAACAACTCGAACCTCAAGCTGCGCTGTGCATCAGCGAAAATATACTTTGGTCAGAAGAAAATCATCAAAACACGATCGGACGCCTCATGGGTGAAATTTTTACTTTGAATCGTACCCTGAAAGTCCCGATTGTTGGCGCACCATTTTGTGTTTTCCCGGTACCTTGGCGCAAACGCCAAATGGATGTCTATGCTTGTATGCCAATTCAATCTGTTGTTGCCTGCCAAGGTCGGGTTCAGTGTATCGAATTTCCCAGCTTAGAGTGTGCTTCGACGATTCACCGAGGCGATTACAACCACACCATTCAAACCATCGAGCGATTGCTGGCAAAAATTGCTGACGATGGTTATGAAGTGGCAGGCGACATTCGAGAAACCTTTCTCGAGCATCCGCTGACCGTACCAAACCCAGAGCAGTACCGCACCGAAATTGCCGTGCCGGTTCGTCGGTAAAACCAAACAGCAACGACGACTGTTACAATGACACCATGCTCAACTCTGAACTACAAGCCAGCAAAGTTACCGAAACTTTAGAGAGCTTGTACCATCGCATTGAGAACCGCTTTCCAAACAGTGGCTTAGGCGAAACCTGTCAAGACCTGATTGTGTTTTCTCGAGGCACAGTGCTTGTGACAGACGAAATCGTCAAACCAATTATTTGGCTGCGGGTTAGCATTGGTGGTTTTTTACTGCTGGTCAGCAGCGCCTTGATTTTAACTGTCTCGAGCTTACAAATCAGGATTGGCACACTCGAAATCACCGATCTTGTGGGGTTACTCGAAGCAACCACCAACGAAGTGGTGCTGATTGCCGCAGGCGTATTTTCTTTAAGCACCATTGAAACCAGAGTCAAACGCGCTCGAGTGGTGGACGCCTTAAACCGACTCCGAGCCGTGGCGCATATTGTTGACATGAAACAACTCTCTAAAGACCCCGACGACCCCAAACGTGAATTGTCCGACCTGCAACTTGGGCGTTATCTTGATTACTGCTCGGAGATGCTGGCACTGATTTCCAAAATTGGTTTTTTGTACATCGCTAAATTCGATGACCCCGATGCCAACCAAAGCGTCAACGAACTCGAGACGCTCACCACAGGTTTATCCAGAAAAATCTGGCAAAAAATTGCGATTATCAATACCCGAAAATCCGAACCTACCAGTCTCGAGCGAGGCGGGGCATAGCCTCTCGAGAATCGTAAAACTTTGTTCCTCGAGTGTATAGAACTGGGTAACTCGTGTATACTCGTGGCATCCATGAGTGAATTTGATGATTGGCTCAAGCGTAACAACGCAGCCCGTCCAAGCGAAAACCACCAAGGTATTGCGCCATTGGCTAAACGCATTGCCGAAGAAAACCATCTCGAGTGGCGAAGCATCAAAGGCACAGGCGAAGCGGGTCTGATCCTCGAGAAAGATGTGCTGATGGTTTTAGCAAAACAAGGGAAAAGAAGTTAAAGGGCTATGAGCTGTGAGCTATGAGCTATGAGGAAAAGAGCGCTGAGTTTACCTTTGTGCTTTAGCTTTCCTCTTTCCTCTTTCCTCTTTCCTCTTTCCTCTGTATGCTTGCCTCATGATTGCTTTTGTCGAAGGTTTGGTCGTGGCGCTCAAAGACTCGAGTGCAATAATTGCTGTGGGAGGCGTTGGACTCGAGATTTCCTGCCCTCGCCCGAGTTTGGAGCGTTGCAAAGTTGGGCAACCAATTCGGCTCGAGACGAACCTGATTGTGCGCGAAGATGGTTGGAGCTTGTATGGTTTCCACGAACCAGATGCTTTGGAAATTTTTAAGCTGTTGATGACTGTCTCGGGTGTGGGTCCTCGGATTGCTTTGGCGGCGTTGTCCACGTACAACCCCAATGTGCTTGCCAGTGCGATCATGAAAGAAGATGCCAAGTTATTAGCCAGTGTTTCTGGCGTTGGTAAGAAAACCGCTGAGCGCTTGATTCTCGAGTTGAGTTCTAAGCTACCAGCGCACTTGGCTGTTGGCAAAGGCGCTCCGCGACCAGCCCCATCGGAAAACGAAGCCTTTAGAGATGCCGTTGAAGCCTTGATTTCACTCGGCTACCGCGATGCACAAGTGCGAACCGTGGTGGCGAACCTGCTCGAGGCTGGGGTAGATGACACCGCCGAAGGCTTGATTCGCAAGGCACTCTCGAAGCTGCGATAAAGCGAGGCTCGAGTCATGGACAGATAAAGCATTTGCAACTATAATAATTTTGGTTGAATCAACCAATTAGAGGTGTAAATGCAAAAAATATGGGCGTTAAACGATGCAAAAACCAAATTCAGTGAAGTGGTCGAACGCGCTCAACTCGAGCCTCAAGTCGTGACAAAACATGGCAAAAGTACGGCTGTGGTCATTTCATTTGAACAGTATCAAAACTTGATTCCTAAGCAAAATGCTTGGGATATGCTTCGCCCACTCAATCCAGTTCTTGAGGATGACGACCCAGACCCATTTGAGCGAATCCAAGCTGAATATCGGGAAATCAATTTCGATGACTAATTATCTTCTCGACACCAACACCATCAGCGAATTGCAAAGAAAAAAGCCTGATCCAAACGTGCGTGACTGGTTTTATTCACAACCGATTGGGCAATTGTACCTCTCGAGTTTTACCATTGCTGAAATTGAAATTGGAATTCATCAACAACGCGACTCAGAAAAAGCCCAATCTTTTCGAGTTTGGCTCGAGACGGATTTGCTTGTGAAATTTGAATCTCGAATTTTGGCGTTTGACACAGCAACCGCTCGAATTTATGGGCGCTGGGCAGGGGAGAGTCGCAAAAAAGGAAATCCTCTAACCACCACAGACACACAAATTGCAGCCATCGCCTATGTGCATGGGCTGGTGATAGCCACCCGAAACACATCGGATTTTGCATCTTTGCCCGTGCGTTTGATCAACCCTTGGCTTAACACTTAAGAGGTATTTTATGCCAATCTCGAACATCATTGGATTTGACGATTGCCCATTTGAGCGCAGCCACACAGGCAACGTCAATGTGATTGGTGTGGTCTGCGCTCAAACTCGGCTCGAGGGGGTCTTAAGAACCCATGTGCGAAAAGATGGCGCGAATGCCACCACCAAACTCGAGCAACTGATATGGGCGTGTAAATTTGCACCAACCCTGCAACTGATTATGCTGCAAGGTGTGGCATTGGCTGGTTTTAATGTGGTGGATGCTCATAAGTTATCGGACAAACTCGAGTTACCCGTGCTGATTATTGCCCGCCGAGCGCCGAAGCTCGAGAAAATCAAAAGCACTTTGCTCAACCGCGTGGCGGGTGGTCAACGCAAATGGGATTTGATCGAAAGCCTCGGGGCTATGGAAGCCTGTGCAGGTGTGTACGTGCAACGGGTTGGGATTGATCTTGCCACCAGTGCCGAAGTGATTCAGCGCACAACACTGCATGGCAGAATTCCCGAAGTCCTGCGAATGGCGCATTTGATTGCTGGTGGTGTGACCACAGGGCAATCTCGAGGGCGGACTTAAGGCTTAGTTAATTTGAGCTGTGAAGCTCGAGGCTGCTGCCACAAGCGGAAGCAAATAAAAATCATTAATGCAAACCAAACAACCCCGAACCCAGTTGCTAGAATTTTAAACATGAACATGACACTTTGGTTTTGTAGTCCAATCGCGCCTAGCACATAAACCAACACAACATAGCTTAAAGAGAAACGATTCAGAGGTAGCATCTTGCGCTTTTCAATTGTATCAAGAGCAATTCCACCAACAAAGAGTACCAAAATTAGCGGGCTAAGGACTTTTGCGAGATACCCCAATACCAGCACTGGAACATTGGCATATGGATTCATTTGTGGAGAGTAAAAATTGGCATACTGAGAAGGATAAAACATCGCAACACACCAATGAGTAAAAACAAAGAGCGCTGAAACTATAAGCATAAGCGGCATGATCCATTTTTGACGCATTTCGTACAAGCAATTAGCAAAAAATGATGCGCCAGTACAATAAAGAATTGATATTGTAAAAAAGAGTCTCCAAACAAGTAAATCCGAAGGGAAATTTTGTACCCACACAATAATCACAAGTAGCACCAAGCCAAGCACAGCCGTCACTCGAGCCATTGGATTGTAGTTTTTTACCTCAGCAGTGGCTCGAGCAACACTTTTTACCGTGTCCAGAAAAGTATTCCAATGAAATCCCCAAGTTTTCCCCTCGAGTTTCGCGGCTTTTAGGGCATCGGTGTAGGTCTCGAGCATGGCTTGTCCGAATTGGTCACGGTATGCCCTTGGGTAAAGCTCCAAGGCTTGTTTGTACACCCAAGTCTCGAGTTTCATGCGACCTCCCGTTTTGTGCCAATGGTCAGGCTAGGCAGCAATCTGGCAGCTCGAGCGTGACGCACAAGGCTTTCTAAGCGCTCGGCTTCGAGTTGGGCAATTCGCTGACCGTGTTTGGTCAGGCGGTAATACCTGCGTCGCTCATCATCCAAATCGGCGGCTGGTCGAGCCTCGAGTTCTTCGATCCACGCCAGTTCAATAAAGCGCTTGAGGTTGCCATAGAGCGTGCCGGGTCCTAGAGTAACCTCGCCGCTCGAGCGCTCGAGAACGGTTTTGATGATGCCGTAACCGTGTTGTTCGTTCTCGGCTAAGGACAGCAAAATATGAAAGGCGGCGGGCGAAAGCGGGGGTCCTTCGGTGGGTTTGGGGGGCATTGACTACTCCTTTCGACGATATATCGTTAATAGATATACTCTCGAGTTGCGGATTTGTCAACTGGTGGGATCAAATGACAAATTGATTGATTTGATAATAATCTACATTTGTGTTAAATTCTGTACGTGTCGAAATTGCCAGCTTTCAACAACTTTGGGGTTCTGCCGAGCGGGGACTATCCTATGACCTTTTCTGAACTCAGAAAGTCCAACCTGATTCATCATCAAGTACCAAGCTGGGATACTGGCTGGCGACTTCACCTGCTCGAGCAATGCGAAGTCATGGTCAAGCAACTCTGGGCAATAGGTATTACTGACATTTACCTCGATGGTTCTTTTGTCGAAGAAAAGGCACACCCAAGTGATATAAGTACATCCGTGAAATGTTTTAGAATATATGAATGCCAAAAACCCCCCAAATCTTTATCAAACTAAGCACCGAACAAGATAAGCAACTCCAAGAACTGGAACTCAACTCACTTATCAACGCGAAAGTACGACTCAGAGCCAGT
>JAAFJQ010000130.1 GCA_013298185.1 Deinococcales bacterium | reverse complement strand
GCTGAAATTTTCATGATGCCAAATGGACCTGTGCCAGGAATCGGAATCAGGTAGAACTCACCAGTGGTGGGGTTCATTTCAAATGGCGCAAAACCCGTGTTGATTTGCTTAGACCGTCTCGAGCTGGCTGGTACACTGCCCGTCACGCCCGGAGCTTGTGGCACGCTGCCTTGTTCGCATTGGTCTTTCGGGAATTCGCCTTTGTCCGAGTACAAAATGGCTTTTTCAGTCCAAACGGTGGTGCGGTTGCCCGTGGCGGGGTCTACTTTCATGATCGTGGATGGATTGCCAGCATCAAAGGTAAAGGCGTAAAACATGCCATCTTTGCCTTTGCGGATGGTTCGCACGGTGCGAAGCGTATCGCCTGTGCCAACGTCAACATCGCCTTGTCTCGAGAGATATTTGCCACTTATCACTTT
Source organism: Deinococcales bacterium (assembly GCA_013298185.1). GTDB lineage: Bacteria > Deinococcota > Deinococci > Deinococcales > JAAFIG01 > JAAFIG01. Next base: position 11,183 of record JAAFJQ010000130.1, on the reverse strand, counting down.
GCGGTTGCCCACGGTTTCTGGTTTGCTCCAATCAATGTCCACTTCGTAAATCACACCGAAGTTCTTCAGGTCTGGATTACCACCAACATCGCGGTTATCTGACCAAGTGCTACCAATGTAAATTTTACGATTGGCATTGTCTAAAAATCCGCCGTAATACCGACTCGAGCCGGGTTTGGTGGGAAAGCCAGTTGCCAGTTGTGCGGGTCCGATGCCTGTACCGAAACGCGCTCCTTTGCCCCATTGGTCAGCGAGGCGCTGACAACGAAAATTCCAGTTTTGCGTGGCATCGGACGGGCTGGCTGGACGGCGGTCAAGTCCACGGCAGTCAATTGGGAATTTGGTTGGCAAACTCCGATTCTGGGCAAATTGAGCCAGAGCTACGCCAGTCAGTGCCAGCAGTGAAAGTGCGAGTAAACCTTTTTTCATTCAATCTCCTATTTCTGTTCTCGAGTCTCGAGGTGTGGAAGGGTTTTTTAGGGCATGGTATGAGGTGATATTTTTACGAGATTGCTTCGCTTCGTTCGCAATGACCAAAGCAAAGGCTAGGTCATTGCGAACTGAGGTACGAAGTGAAGCAATCTTTGGAGTAACCCGTTTCAAGTCAATTCTTGAGTCTCGAGCAATTTAGAACAATTTTTGAGCAGCTTTTGAAAGCTCAAATCCGTGCTTGTCAAGATTCACACAACGCAAACGAGCTTTGGTCAGGTCGCAGGTGAATCCAGCGATTTTACGGGTTTTTCCGTACTCGAGCCGCGTCATTTTTGGTCGAAACAGCACATCCGAGTAACAAGCTCGTTCGGCTTTGCCTCGTTCATCCATGCCAAAACGAGTACCCCAATCGAATTCACAATTTTTGGGTTTGGGTGGCATCGGCGCAGTGCTTTGTGCAACTTCGCAAGTTAAACCCGTGCCGTTCAGAGAAGGGTTGATGCTGCTGGTGAGCCGATAAACTTCGCAATAAATGTTGCCCGTTGGCGTGATGATTGTTCCCAAAGTGCCATCAGTGGCTTGACCAAAACCATGAGCGGCAAGCAGTAAAATCAGTAGGCTCGAGAATCGCAAGATGTTTTTCATGATTAGCACTTGGCGGCTTTACTGTTGAAGGTAAATTTGCCTGTCTTAAAATCAAAATTTAATTCGGCAGCTAAAGTGTATTTCTTGCCGCTTAAGTTAATATCAAACCCAGAGATTTTAATCGTGTCACTGCCGCCTTTGAGTTCAAAATGAATGTTCTCCGAGGGAACTTTGCATTTACCTGTGGCGAACGCCACAACTTCTGAGTAATTAAAGACTTTGGTATCGGTGGGTGGTACTTGTTTTTTTGTTTTGACACTGTAAAACGCCAAGTCATTACCGCGTCCATTACTGCCTTTTTGGGCGCTGGTGACCATGCCAATGTAGGTGTCTTCTCGAGTTGGGTAGGTGTTAAACGTGACCCAGTAAGTCATTTTGCTTTCAAAAATCTGAACAAAGAACGGGGTTTTGGTGACCTTGTAACTCATTTCAAACCCACCTGCATCTTTGAGGTTATAGGTTTTGGTGTCCGATTTGCTGGTATCACCCATGATTTGTTTTAACACAGGAAGTTCAATGCCAGTGAATAAGAAGTCTTCGGAAGATGCCACTTTAATCAGTTGAGCAAGGCTATTGGGCGCTTGGGCAAATACGAGGCTTGAGGTGAATAATGCAGCCACTAACAATACTTTTTTCATGGGGTTTCTCCTTAACTTGAGACCAGCTCAAAGCGGGCGGGTTATTTCTTGGTGTGCAGAATAAATACCCTCAAGCCTTGTTGACTCGAGGCATAAACAGACTGTACAAACCAATCGCAACAAAACCGCAACAAGGTTGTATCAACGGGTCATCAGGACGCGGCAAGGTCCGTCTTTGCTTGGCTCGCCTTTTAAGCCAAACGAGCCATTGGCAAAAATGGTGTTGGTACGGAATTCACCTAAAGACAGATCGCACTGCATTTGATTGCTGGCATTCTGCATCTCGAGCCGAGCCATATTGCCAATCGTGAACAACCTAAATGTCCAATCATTGAAGGTGCTGCCATCAGGACTGCGAACAAGGTCAGCATCGCCAGTGAAACCATTGGGTTGGAGTTTATCGAACCACAATTCAAAACGGTAATTGAACGCCTCGAGCCGCCAAGCGCTGTTGGTGTCTGGCATGATTTTGGCAAACCAATGCTGATTATCAAATTCGGGTTTGCTGGTGGCTCGCATCATCTGTGTAGGATCGGTCAGGATACTGAGTGTGCAGGTGTCCCGAGCAGCAACGGGTGTGTTTGTGCCGTCTTGGTAGACAAAACCACCACCGCGAACCGATGCACCTCGAGATGGCGACAGAAACACGCAATGGAATTGTCGTCCTGAAACACTGGCGTACAGAGCAGTCATGTCTTTGGTGGGATTACCAACTCGCACCAGTCCTTTGGCTGAACCCATTTGGATTTCGCCTTCAATCGCATTCCATGTTTTGATGCTCGAGAACATCCGTGCTGGATGGGTAAATGGCGTATCGGTCACAGCTTTGGTCAGGGTGATCTGACCAAGCGCTTGCAACTCGCCGATGCCTAAATTCCAAGTTTGCCCGACCTTAAAGGCAGCATATTGCGGATTGGGCGTAGCAGCGGTTTGCGCCACAGCTAAAGCGGTGAGTAACGAAGCACCTAAAATTGCAATTGTTTTTTTCATGGTTTTATCCTTTGCTCGAGACTCCCCTCGAGACTGAATGTTCTTAGCATCCTCGAGCCATGTGGGAGGGCGTGGCTCGAGGATGCAAGAAGTGTACAAACCAATCGCAACAAAAACGCAACAAGTTTTTAATGATGTTGGTCACGGCTGTGATTGATTTTTTACTTCAAAACCTTGAAAATCAGTCTTTTGTTTGTTGCGTTTATTTATTGGTTTGGCTGATGATGCTAGGCACAATGTTCTCGCCAATTGGGAAACGCACATCAAAACGAGTCCCAACCCCGATTTCACTCGAGACGGCAATGCTGCCATTGTGCGCCTCAACAATCCATTTGACAATGCTTAAGCCTAAGCCACTGCCACCCGCTGCACGGTCGCGTGAGGTATCCACGCGATAAAAACGATCAAAGAGTTTACTTAAATGCTCGGCTGCAATGCCCGAGCCATTGTCCTGCACCGAAACCCGAGCCAGATTGTCTTCCTTGGCAATTTCTACAGTAATCTGACTCGAGCCTGCTTTTAAGGCGTTCTGCACAAGATTACGAATCACTTGCCGCACCCGATTTGGGTCAAGTTGGGCTTTGAGGCTCGAGTCGCCCAGCAGTTCAATTTCGGTGTTACCCGCTATGGCTACCACCTCAAGATGCACGTCCTCGGCAAGGCTCATCAGGTTGGTTGGTGCATGTTCCACACCAAAACCAGCATCGGCTCGAGCCAAATCAAGTAAATCACCAATCAAACGCCCCAAGCGGGTTGAAAGGTTGGTGATTGCTTCAAGTGATTCTTTTTGGGTTTCGTTAGGGTTGGTACGGCGAATCAAATAACTGGCATGACCAGCAATCGCCGTAACTGGTGTGCGGAGTTCATGGCTGGCATCGGCAGTAAAACGACGCTGCGTTTCAAAGCTGCTCTCTAAACGCTCGAGCATGGCGTTCAGGGTCTTGGCAAGGTCGTCTACTTCGTCTCGAGTGCCTTGTTCTGGAACACGCAAATTGAGGTTGCGCCCACCAATGGCTGCCGCCGCATCGCGGACACTGGTGATTGGACTGAGCGCACTTTTGGCAGCAAAATAACTGGCAAAACCCGCGACGATAATGCCAATCAAAGCCACAAAAAACAAAGCGCGTTGCAGTGTCTCGAGGACATTGTTAATATCAGTAAAGGACTTTGCCACCAAAATAATTGGAATGATGGATAAACCACCCGTTTGAATGGTTTCAAAGCGAATCACCCAAACTTGCACAGGTTCTTTGCTGGCGGATAAAAAACCGTTGCCACGATACTCGCCTCGGCGTTCAACTTGCTGCCATGCTTCGGGCGAAACAACAATGTCAGCATCCTTAAAAACCAAGTTGCTATTGCGGCTCGAGGTTGGCTGAGAAAGCTGCAAAAATTCATTTGCCACAAAACTCGAGGCGTTGTACTGCACCACTTGCCCATACGCATCTCGGGAAAAACCATTCCAATTTTCCGCAGTGGGAATGTAATTGGTGCTGCCTTGCATGATTTCAATGGCTTGTTTACGAGCATTGAGAAGATCATTTTCAAACGCACCCCTCAAAGTGTTCTGCACGCCAATGTACGTCAGAATAAAAGTCAGTGCCAGCAGCACACCAGATAAGCCACTATAGAGTAGGGTTAAACGCCAACGCAGGGTCATGGACGTACCTCGAGTCGCAGGGTCATGGACGTACCTCGAGTCGCAGGGTCATGGACGTACCTCGAGATACGAGTCAGGGCGAACACAAGGTTCGCCCCTACGCAATGCTTTACCAAATTTATTCCTCGCGCAGCACATAACCGACACCACGGACGGTGTGAATCAAGCGGCGTTCACCAGATTCCTCGAGTTTGCGGCGTAGGTAGCCAATGTAGACATCCACAACGTTGCTGCCGCCAGTGTATTCGGGCCAGACTTTCTCTTCGATTTCAAAGCGGCTAAAGACTTTGCCGGGGTTGCGAGCAAGTAACTCGAGCAGTTCAAATTCTTTGGCGGAAAGCTCGACGCGCCGACCACCACGAAAAACTTCGCGTCCGTCTAAGTTCATGACAAGGTCAGCCACGCGCACTTCGCCTGTCACGGCTGGGTTGACGCGACGCAAATGGGCGCGGACTCGAGCCAGCAGTTCTTCGATGCTGAATGGTTTAATCAGGTAGTCGTCGGCGCCTGCATCCAAGCCTTCGACTTTGTCCGAAATACTGTCTTTGGCAGTTAAAATAATAATTGGTGTGTTACTGGTTTTCCGTACCCGCCGTGCGACTTCTAAGCCGTCTAAAACTGGGAGCATCAAGTCCAGAATCAGTAAATCTGGGTTGACTTCACGGAATTTACTTAAGCCTGTCACGCCGTCAAAGGCAACTTCAGTTTGGTAGCCTTCGGCTGCCAGCTCGAGTTCAATAAAACGGGCGATGTCCTTTTCGTCTTCGACGACCAGTACCAATGGTTTTCTGTCCATGGAGCTAGTATATGAGAGTCTTTATGAGAAACAACCCGACTTCCTTAAGGGCTTTTCATACGTTGTCAACAAAGAGATTTTTTATGCAGAACTTCACAAGTGCTTCAGGAAACACTCATGTCTCGAGCAGTTCAATCAAGCCGAGTCTCGAGCAGTTCAATCAAGCCGAGTCTCGAGCAATCAATACTGACTGCGTCCATCACCTAGAAGGAAGGCATGGCAGTCAAAACCCGCCACATTGCAATTTTGTACCCAAGTGTTTTTGATGTTTTCATCCCAGCCATCAAACCAATCAGCATGTGCCGAGAAACCACCGGGTTTGCTGGTGTCGTACATGTCCGAAGATAAGCGCCAACGGGCTGGGGCGCTGGGGTCAATCACTTTGTACTTTAAGTTGAGGCTGATGGCTGGAATCGGTACTGGATGGCTGGCAGGGCATTTGGTGTTCTCGGGGTATGCCATGTGGCTTTTGTGGTCACTCGAGTCGAGGTCTTTGCCATTCCAGCATTGTGGGAAATTGACGTTCATCACCACATAATCACCAATCGCGCAAGTTGTTGGAATGGAGTTGCCATTTCCGCCGCCATTCCAACAACTCCAGCCTGTGTAATCAGAATCAGAAGCCTGACTGGATTTCATGTTACCTGCAATCATACGTAGACCCTTGGGCATGGGTTTAATGCTGGCAGATGGAATTAAACTCGAGCCATTTTTGTAATACCAAATGCTGTCCTCAGGAGCAAGCGGCGTGCCATCTTTGGTGTCTATTAAAGTTGGCACCCAATAGGCAGTGCGGTTGGTAATTCCGCCAGCGCAAGTCGAATTGCCTGTTTCAGCAATTGAAAGCGCCGTCGAGCCTGCCCAAGTGCGGGTGTTGCCAAAGAAGGTGTGCAGGTGCGCTTTGCCAACCTGACCGGGGTAGACAATCGGATCATCAAAGCTCATATGTGAATAATCGCAATGGGTTCTGAATTCGCCGCTGGTGGTGTCGTTGTGCTTGGTTGGGGCTAAAGCAGGGTCGCTCGAGGCTGGAGCAATCCGAACTTCACTCGAGCCTTTTGAACCAAGTGGGATTTTGGTCAAATCAATGTATGGACCCATTGCCACAACTGGTGGTGGAATGGTTGCGGTTTTCACATGGGTCGAGACTTCACAGTAACTATCTGGATCGTAATAATTTGATAAATCAAAGGTTTCAGCGCGGCATGAACCAACCGCATTGGTGGAATTGTAAAATTCTTTAACAACCCACGTATTGCCATGACCAAAGCGCACATCTCTTAAGCCCGTAAAGTCACATCCACTGTACTGCTTAGAGCAGAATACCCAAGTCTGATTGACTGGTACAGGATTTGGTATTGCTGAACTTGGAACAGTCGGAGCAGTCGGATTAACGGGTGTTTTTTGTGTTGTACAAGCCGCACTAACCAAAAGAACCAATGCACCAATAAAAATTTTCATCGCCGAATCTCCTGAACAAAGATTACAGCGATGAAAACTGGTACAGCCATAAGAAAATTCACCTACATTAATTCAAAGCAAATGCCACCGAAACAACCGAAGTGATTTCTTTTTCAATGCTGGTGGTGTCAAATGCGCCGTAGTCGTCTACACCCGGGCTGTTCTTTGGGGTGATTTGAAAGACACCAACTCGAGCATTGCGCGGCGCACCAATGCTCACCCCAGCGCCTTTGGCGATGGTCAAAGCACGGTTCTTGGCATCGGCAGTGGCAGCCTCGAGCATTTCAATGCGTAAGTCAGCGAGTTTGGTGTAAAGGTAACTCAGTTCTGCTTCAAATGGCACACCGTTCGCCAGCATGTTCTCGGCGGTTTTACCTGCCAGTGCCGTCACGGCGTCCACTTGGTCACTCGAGACTTCAACCCGTTGACGCACGCGCCAACCAGGAATGGTTTGTTTTGAACCATCGGTGTTGGTGCGTTCATAGGTCAGCGGTTCGCTCGAGATTGGTGCCAACTCGAGTTTGACACCATTGCCATTGGCGGCAATAAATTGCTTTAAGCGCTCGGTGTTCTTTTTGAGTTCAGCCACCGCCGTTTGCAAGCTGCTGCTCTCAGCGCTGACACTGCCTTTCCACTGCACAAGGTCAGAACGAATGGCTTTACGGGCGCTGCCTGTAACCGTAATATCAGAGTCGGCTCGAGACTCCTTAATGGCGTTACTTGCAAGAAAAGCACCAATCACAATAGCAGCGGCTAAGCCGAGCATCCCCAAAAAATTCCCCAATGAATTATTCACAGCAATTAGTGTAGCGCACTTTTAAGTGAGTGCCGCCTCATGGTAAAACCAAGTCGTCTTTGACGGTTTGGTTTCTCTCGAGGTGCGTGTTTTTAGAATCGCTTTCCTATTCTGACCTTGGAGAAATTGAATTTCTTGTGCTACCCTACCCGCATAGGGGTTTACCTTGAGTACACTTGTGATTGTTGAATCGCCTGCAAAGGCAAAAACCATTGGAAAATTTTTAGGTCGCGGTTACGTGGTCGAATCGAGCTTTGGTCATATCCGCGACCTGCCCAAAGGCGCAGATGAAGTTCCTGCCAAGTACAAAGGCGAATCTTGGGCAAGGCTAGGCTTAAACATCGAAGCTGGTTTTGAACCGCTTTATATTGTCAGCGCTGAAAAACGCGCTCAGGTTGCAAAACTCAAAAACTTAGCCAAAGAAGCCGATGAGATTATTCTGGCAACCGACGAAGACCGCGAGGGCGAAGCGATTGCCTGGCATTTGTTTGATGAACTGAAACCCAAAGTGCCAGTCAAGCGAATGGTTTTCCATGAAATCACCAAAGAAGCCATTGACCACGCGATTGCTCACCCTCGAGCCATCAACACCAACATGGTTCAAGCCCAAGAAACCCGTCGGGCATTGGATCGGTTGTACGGTTATGAAGTCTCGCCAGTCTTGTGGAAAAAAGTTCGTCCGTCCTTAAGCGCAGGGCGGGTGCAGAGTGTTGCCACACGCCTGATTGTCGAACGCGAACGTGAACGCATGAGCTTTGTGCCGAGCAGTTGGTGGGACATCGAAGCGCAGTTCAGCACCGCTAAGAACGAGCGCTTCCCAGCTACACTCTATGAACTCGAGGGCAAGCGCCTCGCTTTAGGCAAGGACTTTGACTCGAGTGGCAAGTTTACTGGCGAAGGTAAAGTCGTGCGGCTCGAGGAAAACGCAGCAAGGGAACTCGCAGCCAACTTGCGTGGTGTGCCGTTTAGCGTGCTTGGAACAGAAGAAAAGCCATTTACTCAACGCCCTTATGCGCCATTTATCACCAGCACTTTGCAGCAAGAAGGGGCGCGTAAACTGGGTTTTAACACCCAACGCACGATGCGAACCGCTCAGCGCCTTTACGAAGGCGGGTACATCACGTATATGCGTACTGACAGCACCAACCTCTCCAAAGAGGCATTGAGCGCGGCTCGAGCGCAAGTCGTGGATTTGTACGGACAAGAATACCTGCATCCAACGCCGCGCACATACGAGAAAAAAGTCAAGAATGCCCAAGAAGCCCACGAAGCCATTCGCCCCGCTGGTGAGCGTTTCCGCACCCCAGCCGAAGTTAAAGCCGAACTTGGCGAAGACGAATACCGCCTGTACGACCTGATTTGGAAGCGCACTGTGGCATCCCAAATGGCGGATGCAAGGGGGCGCAGGCTCTCGGCGCGGATTGGTGGGACTGCGACCGACGGACGTAAAGCGGTTTTTAATGCCACAGGCAAAGTAATTGATTTCCCCGGGTTCTTACGCGCTTATGTCGAAGGCTCAGACGACCCCGAAGCCGCACTCGAGGATAAGGAAGTTGTGCTGCCGCCACTGGCTCAAAATGACCGTGTGACCGACCAGAAACTCGAGCCAAAGGGTCACAGCACCCAAGCCCCAGCACGGTTCACCGAAGCCAGCTTGGTGCAAGGACTCGAGGAGCGCGGCATTGGCAGACCGAGTACCTATGCCAGCATCATCCAGACGATTCAAGACCGTGGTTATGTGTTTAAGCGCGGACAGGCACTGATTCCAACCTTTACGGGTTTTAGCGTGGTGCAACTGCTCGAGCAGCACTTTACGCAATTGGTGGATTATGGTTTCACCGCCCGAATGGAAGACGACTTAGACCATATTTCCTTGGGTGAACAAAAGCGCGTGCCGTACCTTGAAAAATTCTACTCGAGCGAAACTGGCTTGAAAAAGCAAATTGATTCGCGCCTCGAGTCTATTGACCCACGGGTGGTTTGCGCCATTCCCGTACCGCACCTGTTGGACAGCGGCATTGAAGTGCGGGTTGGGCGTTACGGACCCTTCCTCAAACGCGGCGAGGAAAACGGCAACATCCCCGATGACCTCGCACCTGATGAACTCAGTCTCGAGAAAGCCGAAGAGCTTTTAACCAAGCGCTCGAGCGAACGCGCCATCGGCACAGATGAAAACGGCACACCTGTCTATGCCAAAAATGGGCGCTTTGGTCCTTATGTGCAGCTTGGCGAAACTGGCAGTGCCAACCTTAAAAATGCCAGCCTGTTTCCAAACGACAAGCTCGAGGATTTAACCCTCGAGCGGGCGCTGTTGTTGCTTTCCCTGCCACGCCATGTTGGCGATTTAGAAGGCGAGGAAGTCTGGGGTTACAACGGTAAATTTGGACCTTACTTGAAAAAAGGCAAAGACTCGAGAAGCCTTGGCAAGCACGACGAATTGTTTACGGTCACGCTCGAGCAAGCCAAAGGCATTTTTGCCCAACCCAAAACCCAAGGGCGTGGCACACCCAAAGAACCCGTACAGCGTTTTGAATACCCAGACCGTGCCACCATCAATCTGCTCGATGGACGTTTTGGCTTGTACTTATCTGATGGCGAATTAAATGCCTACCTGCGCCGTGAAGACAATGCCCAAGCCCTAGATGCTGATGCCGTGCGCCGTATTTTCGAGGAACGCGGCAAACCGCCCAAAGCCAAAGCTGCCAAAGCCGCCAAAGCAGGAAAAGCCCCAAGCAAAAAAGCGGCTGCCTCGCCCAAATCCGCCAAATCCACCGTAGGGGCGAAGCGTGCTTCGCCCAAACCGGCCAGCAAAAAAACTGCACCTAAGAAAAAAGCCGCCGCCAAAACCGATGCTCCTGCCAAAGAAAAACCAGTCTGGGCTGACCTCGAGCCATTCACCAAGGAATTTGACCCAACCACAGCACAGCTTCTTAAACTGATCAACGGCGAACGAATCCCCATGGCTGATGCCGCCAGTCAACTTCGCATCAGCTCCGAAGATGCCATGAGCCGCTACCGAGCCAGCAACTTTAAGCTCTATAACTTGTACCGAAAAGCCAAACTCACAACCGTTGGCTGAATTTGTCTCTATGCCCCTCGAGCTGCGTCACCCAACACCTTTGGAAGAAACCGAAATTCAAAGCATGGCTCGAGCCATTTTTGACCAGCCAGACGATGATTTGAACCTGAAACACAACGATGCCCTGATTGCTTTTTTGGATGGTCAAGCCGTGGGTTTTGCCTTGCGTTGCGAACGGACTTTTCATCCAAATCTTTCGACCCTCGAGATTGGGGTACTGCCAGCATTTCGGCGCTTGGGGATTGGCACAGCACTTTGGCAGGAGATCAAAAAGTACGCCCCAGACAGAGATTGGCGCAGCATGGTACGTGAAAACCGAGCTGAGGGACGGCTTTTTCTCGAGAAACAAGGTTTTAGGGTCTTGCGCCGTACTTGGATGGCGCATTTGGATGTTCGAGAAGTGATTGAAGCTGTTCTGCCAATTGGTTTTGCGTGGCTCGAGCAACCAAAACCCGAGGTTTTGGGTCTGCTGATAAAACACCACTATTTAGCTTCGCATCAGATCAACCCACCTGCCGAATTTCCAGCCGAGATTTGGCTCGAGACGGTTTTACGCGACCATCTACCCGAGACTTTACGGATACTGACCCACGAAGGTAAGCCCGTGGCTGTAGCGGCGCTTGCACCGAGCATGGATGACCTCGAGGGTGTTTTGGACTTGGGCTGCCTGAGTTTGGACTTGTCGT
>JAAFJQ010000013.1:24538-34298 GCA_013298185.1 Deinococcales bacterium | reverse complement strand
GTGGCGTGTATGCGTAAACTATTGGCTGTGTTGCACATCATTGTGCGTGACCGTACTCCGTGGGTTGACATGACGCTGGCAAAAATAGAGGGGGTTGGGGCTTGACTTTTAACACGGCTGCTGACGGGCATGGTCGCCTGTCCCTACGGTTTACCTGTGTATGACGCAATTTTCCTGTAGGGGAGGACCCCTGTGTCCTCCCTGTGAGAGGAAATGCGAATTCGAGTTGCCGATTTTCTCGTTTGTTTGTCCCCAGATAAACAACAAAATGTGTGTAAGCCGTAGCTCAATGAGGGGTCGAGCGAAGCGAGGGGAAGTACGTAAGGCATTGCGTTTTTTTGATCTGATCCTTAAGAAAATTCCTTAAGTTGATGTCTATGGGGTGAGGCACGCTTCACCCTTTGAGCGTTCATGTTCTTCTATTTTCAAATTGGGGATTACACCTTGCATTCTCGAGACATAACCGCTAACTGCTCACCACACTGGCTTTACGCTCGAGTTTGCCCCATCCAACAGGTCGTCCGCGCAGCGCAGCAATGGCAGCTTTGATGGCAACAAAGTACATCAGTTGACGGTAGAAAAACCGTTGTGGGATTAGCCAGAATAACAAGCTCCAATCCTCGTTTTTCTCGAGCGCAAACGCCACCACTGCCGCCAGCATGTCCACGGCAATAAACAGTGCGTAAAAAATCACGCCGTGACTGAACGCCCCGAGCGGATTGGCACTCGGATGGGCTTGCAACTGCGAGAAGACCCATAGAAGCTGAGCAATCAAGGCTAAATCCATCATTGAGCTGATGAATGGAAAGAAAATCTGGAAGATCAACACGTTCGGCAGGGCGAATAAACCCAAGCCTTTGTGCCGTGGTTGAAAAACCGTGTCGCGTTGCTTATAAGCGGCTTGTAATGTGCCGAACATCCAGCGAAAACGTTGTTTCAAAAAGCCTTGTACCGTGTCTGGTGCTTCGGTCAGGGCAATGGCTTTGGGTTCGTAAGAAATACGGTAGCCATCACGCAGTAAGCGCATGGTCAGGTCGGCATCCTCGGCGAGGGTATCGGTCATGAAACCACCGCGCTCGAGAATCAATTCGTGCCGCCAAGCCCCAATTGCGCCTGGAACAACCGTGATGCACCCCAAATACGCCAAAGCGCGGCGTTCTAAGTTCTGAGCCGTGATGTACTCGAGGGCTTGCCAACGGGTGAGGAGGTTGATCCGATTACCAACTTTGGCATTGCCTGCCACGGCTGCGACTCGAGGGTCGGCAAAGTGCTGTAAGAGTTGCCGTGGCGCGTCGGGTTTGAGGATCGTGTCGGCATCCAGCAACAAGACCACTTCGCCTGTGGCGTGGCTGAGTCCAACATTCAAGGCTCGAGACTTACCACCATTTTGTAAAGTAAAAAGTTTGACTCGAGGTTCGTGGTCAAAGGCTTGGCGTACCACGGTAGCGGTTTGGTCGGTTGAACCATCGTCCATGACCAGTATTTCTGTGACCACATCCGAAGCCAGTAAGCTGTGAATGGTTTGTGCCACAACTTTTTCTTCGTTAAAAGCTGGCACAATCACGCTCAAGGTTGGCACATGCTCGAGCAGGGGTTGGTTCTTCACATAGCGCCGCGCCTCGAGGATGGCAAGGAGGGCAATCCAGAGCAAACGAGCCACCGACATGGCAATGCCAGCCACAAACAACCAGCCAAGCAAGCTGCCCAGCCACTCGAGGGTTTGGAAACCTACGCCAGAAACTTCATTCAGGGCTTGTGGCACAACGGCTGGATTGAGTTTATGGGTTGAAACACCGAGCAGGTTGGACAAGCTGACCAATTCAAAGCCTCGAGCTTTCAGTTCATGAATCAGTGTGGGCAGCGCAGCGATGGTGGCATGGCGATCTCCGCCGGCATCATGCAGCAAAATCACATTGCCAACATGGTTCTGTGCATCCTCGAGGACACTATGCAGGATTTGCTTGGGGTCGTTGGCGTGCCAATCCAAGAGATCTATTTGCATACCAACCGTGTAATACCCGAGTTGCCCGGCTTGTACCAAGGACGCGGCTTGATCGGGAGTTTCAGGTTCGACATCCTCGGCGTAGGGTGGGCGGAACAAGAGCGTGCTGATGCCCAATTCTGACTCGAGCAGGCGTTGCGTGGCGTTTAACTCGAGCTTAAACTGCTCAGGGCTGACGGCGGTTAGGTTCGGATGGGTGAAGGTGTGATTACCGATTTCAAAACCATCTCTGACCATGCGTTTCATCAGTTCAGGCATGGCTTGGGCGTTGCTACCAATCACAAAAAAAGCGGCTGGGACGTGTTCACGCTCGAGAATATCCAGCACTTGCGGGGTGTAGGTTGGGTCGGGACCGTCATCGAAGGTGAGAACCAGTTTTTTCGGATCGCTGCCGCCCCAACGGGTGATTTGGTACGGCGCGGCGTAACTGAGGGTGGTTTCGCCAGTAATCAAGCCGTTCTTGGCATTGTAATTGACTTGGCGCACACCATCTTTGGGGAGGCTGGTGACTTTCAGCAGTTCGCCTTGTCCTTGGTAATCGAGGTCGTAGCCATAGCGCAAATGGGCTAAGTCGTTGGCGGCGTGTTCATCCAAATGGGTGCGGTCAGTAAAAACCTTCCAGACACTTGGGTCTTCTTGCCCCATGCGCCACAACGCAAAACTCGAGACTCCTAGGTTTTGGCTGCCTTTGACTTGGTCAAAAACACTGGCTGCATCCAAGTACCACACGGCGTGTTTTTTACCGTGTTCATCGTCGTAAGTAAAAGTTGGGTTCAAGTCCGATCCACCAAAACCAATTTTGGCATCCGAGTCTCGAGCCAGCATTTGCGCTTCTTGGAATGCCAGTTCATTCACGGGTTGGCTGCCACCCAGCGTCCAGTCGTAGCCATAATTTCCGAGTGCCAGAATGATTTTTTGTTCACCGATTTGGCTGATGCGATCAGCCACATTCTGCATCAGCCACGGTTGACCCGCCACTGCGCCAGCCTCAGAGGTGTCCTCGTGCTGGTCGTAACCCATCAAGACCAATTGGTCATTGGCAGCCGCCAGCGCAGGGTAATCAAAAGCGGGGTCATCAAGCGGTACGGATTCTGTGACCTCGAGACCAAGGGCATGAAAACGGGCATACAGGGTTTGCATGAACAGCACCAAGTTATTCTGTAAGTCATCGGGGATATTTTCAAAATCAATGTTCACGCCGTTCAGGTCAAAGGTTTTGATGTACTCCAGCAGCGCTGCAATCAGAGCTTGGCGGCTCGAGGGGGTGCGAAGGGCGGCTCTGAGTGCGCTTGAATCCCAGTTTTGGGTTTTGGAGTTGTAATTGTTGATCAGCACATCTATTTTGGCGGCTTTGTTGTGGTCTCTTAAGTAAAATCGGGCTTTTTCTTGCTTAAAGAGATTGTCCTTCACAATCAGACCGTCAGGGGTCAGGTGCAACCACTCAGGCATCAGCACATCAATGTTCTGAGCGTTTTGCTTCAGAGAAGTAAAGCTGTTGTCATCCCAATTCACATAAAACCCAATCACTCGAGAAACAGCTCTGCTCGGGGCTTGACTGGCTAAAACGGGTTTCAGGTTTCTCGAGGGTAGTTGAGTGCTTTCATGTAGATTGGCTTCAGGCGGAATTGCCTCCAGATGCTGCCCAATGATCCGATGAACCCGACTCAACTCGAGCTGTGGCAAACGCGGTGTGGATAAGACCGCCACCGTCAAACCAAACAGCAGCGCCATGCCAAGCCCACCAAAACCAAGCAAGAACACCTTAACTTTTTTCCAGCGGTGGTGATTGGGGTCGTAAAAAACAGCTTTTGGTTCTTTGTGTTCGCTCATACAAAGATTGTCTCGTGAAAAGATGGAGGTAAAATGAAATAATTCTTTGCTGGACAACAAAAACAACCTCGAGAGAAAAAAAGCCTCGCTCGAGGAAAAACTACAATTTGGTTTTGACTTAGCTCAGGACAAGGGTTTTTTCGGCGCATTAATTCACACGACAGGTTGAACGATACAGACTTGGGATGGAATGGAAGTGAAAGTTCAGAGCAAGTCGTCAAAAACAACTTGGCTCGAGCTGACGCGACACTCGAGACGTTCTGTTGATAAAATACATCGTAGAATGCTTTATGAACCCAAGCATCCAACAACGTTTTTTGCAACTCGAGCAGAGTAAGCAAGATTTTTTGGCTTTCATCGAGCAGCACACGCCCGAGCAGCAACTCTACAAAGCAAATCCTGAAACGTGGTGCATGACCGAAGTTGGACAGCACTTACTGCAAGTCGAACATGGGATTCTCGAGGCTGCCAAACGCAACCCACCGAGCAGCATTGGGTTAGTGAACAAAATCATCTTCTGGTTTTTGCGCCTTGGCTTAGGCAGTGGTGGGCGAATCAAAACCCCAAGCAAAGCCGCAATTCCGCAAAGCATCCCAAGTTTAGAGCAGTTAAAAGACAATTGGGCAGCCACTCGAGCGAACTTAAAAACCTTTCTCGAGCCACTGCCCGACACAGCCTTGAATAGTCCAGCCATGCGTCATCCGATTAGCGGGGTCATGACTTTAGAGATGAGCTTTGTGTTTTTTGAACGGCATATTTTGCACCACACCAAGCAACTCGAGCGGATTAAGCTGATTTTAACGTAGGTTCACCCAAACCAAAACCTGTGTACGGACGCTTATACGGTGGTTGAAAACCAAGCACGATTCGTTCCTTGGGAATTCCTTGTTCGACCAGTAAATGAGCAATATCCAGTTCGGTGTTGTCCTCCTCGAGCCAAATAAAATCTTCTCGAATGGCAATATGAATCAGGACACTATGAAACCTTGTTGAACCACGCCAACCGACCAGTAAGACCTGAAAATGCTGCCGCTCAAGGTCAAAAATCACTTCTTTCCACAAGTTCCCATAAGAAATTTTGTCAAACTGCATTGGCTCGAGTAAATCAACAATGATTTTTTGATCTGGACTTAAGGTTACCATAACACCATCACCTCTGATTCTGGATCGTACACCAAAAACGATATAGCAAAGTGTTTGATGCTGTCAGCACAATTTTACGCCCAAAAGAACGCTCGTAGACATCCAGAGGCACAGCCAAAAACAATTGGCGTTCAGGTTCATTCTCGAGCAGTGCCAAACGATAATTCAGGAACTGTCCAAGGGCTTGATGAAAGGCATTCACAAACGAAGCTGCACCGAAAACTTTGACTTCCACGGCAATCTTTTTTCCAGCGTGTTCCGCCGCAATGAGCTGTTCTGCACCCAAATCAATTTGTAAATCAGCATCACCAAACGGAATGCTCAAAGGGTCATTGGTGATGACCCACTTTTCTTTCTCGAGTGCATGACGAACTGCGTTGTGGAACAAATCTCTTGCCATAAATTAGGGTAGCAAGTTCGTGCTTGGTTCGCAAGGATCATTTTGAGAATTTACTCGAGGGGACAGCTGTAAATGTTTCACTGCCTAAGTTCATTTGATTGGTGAATTTCAGAACAGCAATTGCGCCTGTACCGTTATTTTCGCTCGATTGCATGTCTTTGAGGTTATCCACAAAACGAATGTTTTTTGCATCACTTGGGAATTCAATTGTTCCATCTTGCCTGACAGTTGTAATAAAAGTTCGAGTGCTGGATGGCATGACCTGAATTTTGTTGTTCAACGAGATTTCTCGAAGTGCTGTTCGTTCAACCACCACCACAATTTGTTGATTTGGAAGCTCAGTGCGTATTTGATGTGTGTACTGGCGGTACATGATTGGGAACCCAGCGAGTGTGGCAGACTTTTCGACATAGTTTGGTGAATCAAGAAATATGGGTGCGAGGGTAATACCTTGTAGCTTTTTGTATAATGGGGCGGCAAGTGCAATTCGATACCAATCTTGCCCTAGAATCCGTGTTTCTTTGCTCCCAATTTGAAAAGCGATCTGACCAATACGAAGGGTTGGATTATCCCACCCTGACATGGTAAAAGGTGCTTTCACTTGTGCCAAAGCAGTGACCAAAGTATGAACACTGACAAAGCCCGGAAGATACGGAATAGCGGGGTTTGTTGTGCTTCCATAATCATCAATTCCTGCTTCTTGTTGCCATGTGGCTGTACCACCTTCTGGGAAGGTCAGACGGTAACGCATCAGTTTGTATGTTCCCATGTCAGCTTGAACCCATTCCTCGAATTTCACGCCGAGTGGCTCGAGGGTTTTTCGTAAGCTGCTGATCTCGAGCCAAACCAATGATTCACATGGGATTTGTGTTGGCTTTGAACTGCTGGAACTTGGAACTTCAAAAAATACTGTGGCGGGGTTTTGGCATTGCACAATTGGCACTCGAGTTGTCCCTGTGACTTGTGCGCTCGAGACGCTGAGCATAGCGATTGTTCCTGCTGCTGCAATGGTTAAAAAACCAGAAATCTTAAATACATTTGGCATGGTGTGAACTCCTATCATTCCTCTACGAATGGTTTTAGGGTCGCCGAGTTCTTCAATAGCTCGAGATACGGCTATTTCAAAAGCCACTCCTGAGACTTCGTGTTTATAAGCTCGCTCGAGAATATGTGCCGTGATTTCTTCGCGTACCTCGAGTTTTTTCTTGCCCCATAAACCCTTGGTGGCTTGCTCGAGGTACCGCTCGAGCGGGTTCATGTCGTACCACCGCGCAGCGCTTCGATGGCGCGGTTAAAGCGTTGCCATTCGCTGCGTTTCTGCTCGAGTGTTTTGCTGCCTTTGTCGGTTAAGCGGTAATACTTGCGCCGTGGTCCCCCTGTGGTGCTGTCCATGAACTCAGCTTTGAGTAACCCTTGCTGCTCGAGACGGTGCAGTGCGGGGTATAAACTGCCTTCTTTGAAGTCAAAATAGCCATCGGTGCGGCTTTGCGCTTCGTTGATGATTTCAAGTCCGTACATGGGGGCTGCCTCGAGAATCTCGAGCAGGATCAGGTCTAAGTTGCCTTTGAGTAAATTTGCATCTGGTTTCATGAATCACCTCGTACCTAGGATGGGTATATAGTAGTCCTAGGTACTCGAGTTGTCAAGAGATGAGCTGTGGGCTTTGAGCTTTGAGCTTTGAGCCACGAGCTTTGAGGGTTAAAAGGGCAAAAGGTTAAAAGTGTTGGGTTTGCCTTCGTCCTTCAACTTTCCTCTTTAACCTTTCCTCTTTCTTCTAAAAAACCAGCGCTGCCCCGTCGCATCTTGATTCCGTGCCAGCAATGAGCGCTTCGCCGATGCGCCAAATGATTTGTCCTCGCCCAAAGCTGCCGTTCTCGAGTTGCAGGCTGACTTGGTGCTTTTTCTGACGTAAGCCTTCGGCAATATAGCGTGGTGTCTGACTCTCGAGTTCGATTTTTCGCCCCTCGAGCCATTGCCAGCGTGGGGCATCCAGCGCGGCTTGTGGGTGCAAAGCGTAATCTATGGTGTTGACCACCATTTGCAGGTGTCCTTGTGGCTGCATAAAGCCGCCCATCACGCCAAATGGACCAACGGCTTGGTTGTCTTTGGTTAAGAACCCGGGGATAATCGTGTGGTACGGGCGTTTATTTGGCTCGAGACAGTTCGGGTGGGCAGGGTCGAGGCTGAAATTTGCTCCTCGGTTCTGCATGGCAATGCCTGTTTTGGGTATGACAATGCCACTGCCAAAGCCCGCGTAATTGCTTTGGATGTAACTGACCATCATCCCGTCAGCGTCAGCGGTGCAAAGATAAACCGTGCCGCCTTTGGGTGGTTGTCCAGCCATGGGCAAGAGTGCTTCTTCGCCAATCAAAGCACGGCGCTGATCTGCGTAGGCTTTACTCAGTAAGCCTTCTATCGGCACTTCAACTCGAGTTGGGTCTGCCACATAAGCAAGCGCATCGGTAAAGCCTAGTTTCAGACTTTCGATTTGCAGATGATAACTCTCTATGCAGTCGCGTGCATGGTGGCTAAGATCAAATCCCTCGAGAATGTTCAGGGCGCTCAAAGTAGCTATTCCCTGTCCGTTGGGTGGGATTTCCCAAATATCATAGCCTCGGTAATTGGTGCTGATTGGGTCAACCCAAGTGTTGTGGTGGTTTTTCAGGTCTTCGCGACTGATGACTCCGCCTGTCTGCGCGGCAAAATCTTCGATGGCTTTGGCGATTTCGCCTGAGTAAAAATCTTGGCTGTATGTGGCGGCAATACGGCGCAGGGTTTTGGCGTGATCGGGCATGAAAAAACGTTCGCCAGCTTGGGGTGCGCGTCCGTTGCGGGTAAACGTCTCAAACCACGGCTGGTATTCTACCCCCTCGAGTTTCGAGTAGTTCTGCGCGGCATTTGCCCAGTTTTGCGCCACGGTAACAGGGACGATAAAGCCTTGCTCAGCGTAGAAAATCGCGCTTTGTAGCAGTTCTTCAAATGGTAGTTTGCCGAATTTTTGGTGTAGGTCGCGCCAGGCGCTTGGTACTCCGGGGATGGTGACGCTAAGCCAACTGCGTTGGGGCATGGTGCTGTGTCCCTCGAGTAAGTTTTTTGTAAGGTTTTGTGGCGATCTTCCAGAGGCGTTTAAGCCGTGCAGCTTGCTGCCATCCCAGACCAAAGCAAAGGCATCGCCGCCAATGCCGTTGCTGGTGGGTTCAACCACGGTTAGGCAGGCAGCTGTGGCGATTGCGGCATCCACAGCGTTGCCGCCTTTTTGTAAAATTGCCAGTCCAGCTTGGGCGGCTAAGGTTTGACTGGTGCAAACTGCGCCACGGCTACCAAAACTCGAGAGGCGTTGGTTGGAGTATGGATTGGTCTGAAATTGCAACATGGTCTGGAATTCTACTGTTTTTGTGGAAAGTCTGAGAAATGTTCAGCTTTTTAGCCTTGGATTGTCAAATTTATCCACTGAACGCATGATTTTATTTGTTCTTATCACTTTACTTTTACTTTTTCGCTCTATCCAGATTTCATGGCATTTTACCTTACATTTTAATTGTGAGGTAATTCAAAGGTTGCACAAATGGAAGTGATTCCACAGCGCTGTGATAAATTGACAGCAACAGCGTTATTTCGAGGTGTATGCTCGAGCAATGAAAGCAGTTTTAGGAGGAAATATGAATAAGCAACAAATCTTGCAAAGCGTCCTAGGAGATCTCAAGCACAAAGTCCCTGGTATTTCTGGCGCTTTGATCGCTTCTAAAGATGGCATTAGCATGGCGCAACTGATTGGTCAATTTGACGACCCGCAGCAAATCGCCAGCCGTGCCGCTGCTACCTTAGCCCTCAGCCGCCGTATGGCAGAGAGCTTTAAGACCAATGCCTTAAATGAAACCACCATCAGTGGGCAGACCGAGAATATCCATTTGTTTGCGGCTGCCGAAGAGGGTGTTTTGGTGGTAATTGCACCAACCAATACCGAAAGCCAGTTGCTTCAACAAGAAGCCCGTCTAACTGCCCAAGAAGTCGCTCGAGTTCTGGCATAAAGAGGTTGCTCGAGTTTAAGCATAAAGAACTTGCTCAAGTTCTGACATAAGGAGTTTTTTTATGAGTCAGTTTGTTAGCCATGCCCATAATACCAAAGCCGTTCTCGAGCAAGCCGGACAGCTCGGGGAGCAGTACTGGAATAGCTTTAATCGCAACCCCGTGACCGGACGCGCCACCACCGATGCAGGTCCAAAAATCATCATGCCCGCTAAGGTTTTGGCGATTAACTTGTTTAATACCTTAGACGAAACCCTTGGTGAAGTTGGTTCGCATTTGGTTTTGTACGGCATTGGTAAAACGTGGGGTTTGTTCAGCGCTGAACACTTCAAGGAATGGGCGGGTAAGCAATCGGTAAC